>RFVA01000263.1 GCA_009922685.1 Gammaproteobacteria bacterium
GAATGGCTTGGTTGAACCATAGTTATCTGCATAGATATCGCGAGCCATCGCTTGCGTTCCAGTCGCCATCAACGCCACCAACAGCATGGATGACATATTCAATTTTTTCATAACATTTTCTCGTGAAGGATGAGCCTTTGGCTCTAGAATTTTGAAGCTTTTTTACCGTTAGTCGCCTTAGGAACCTCTTTCTTCGTTCCCCTCAGGGCATGACCATTGTATGTATGCCTTGTTACGGTTTTGTTTCAGAATCGTGTTGGAAACCCCATATTCACTACTCGTGATGATCACCATGATCATGGGTGTGCTCGCCGCTCAAAAGCATGATTTTCTGAACCGAGGGGTCTTGCTCCATATCCCCGAGATCGGTGAAATCAATATGGCGGTAATCATTGAGCTGCGCAGTAGTCATCGGTTTAATCGAGGCTGTCGATGGCGACTTGCAAGACACCAAATCCAAATCCTCATCGATCGCTGACCCATGCCTTGAGATTGATTTCGGCAGCTTGAGTGATGGAATCCATTCAACCTTGACATCGACCCCATCAAGCTTCCCCTGATAAGTCTCAAGGATCACGCCATAAGAGGTCTCTTTAGCGGTCAGCTTGAGATCCTTACCCAACTGACGAGTGTCAACAAGAGACCAGATCGTCGGCCAAGGGGCTAATCGATTGGACGCCTTAAGATCCCCATCGGTGTATTCGAGTGCGACGCGATCTTGATTGAAGAGTCGGACCTTAAACAGTCTCCCCTGAAGATCGCGCTCCCAAATTTCACCCTGATCGGTCGCAAGATCCCGAGTCTCCGTGCGATTGGGTTGCCGCATAAAATACCAATCCGCATGGAACGTCTTTTGATCCTTCAACCAGGTCTTTTGATACTCACAGGTCATGGGATCCATTTCCTTAAGACCATGGAGCATTTCAGCATTCAGGGGCTTTGAATCTTTACCCGATAGGGAGGCACAACCCAGAAACACGGTTGGCAAAGCCGCCAACAACAGTCTTTTTTTATTAAGAGAGAACATCGTCATAGAGATCACTGCACAAATAAAAACAGGGGCTTAAAAAGCCCCTGTCGTTCAGTCGGACGGATTAGATTTATTTAAATCCAAGCGCCGCGGCCATCACGTGATAGATCA
>RFVA01000264.1 GCA_009922685.1 Gammaproteobacteria bacterium
CCAAGACTCTACAGTCAGGGCTTCTCTTCGACCAATGGTGAGACAGACGATCAAATCGCTCGCCTCCAACTGGCACTTCTTGATCCCCCGAGCACCCTTGAACTGGTTGATCGAGCGGTCTCGCACCACAAACGAGATCTTGAAGCCAAAGAAGCTGAACGGTTTTTTACGCCTGAAAAAAAAGGAAAGAAACATCATAAAGGTCGCTCGCGGGATCGCGTCTTAGCGGGTCGACCGGGTGATCCCTTGCTAGGGGGGAAAGCCAGTCAGACTCAAGCCCTTGGCCTTCCTTGCCTTGATTCAGGAAGAGAGGCCGTATCGCATGGATCCAAATCTATTGTCGAGCGAAATGGCTGTAATGCGTTTGTTTATGGAGCGTCCCCCAATACGGGGGTGAGACCTGTTAACGCCCGCTACAAGGATGCCTGGGCTGAGGTGCGTGCTGGCTTAGTCCTTCACCGAGTCCAGCACGAAAGGCTTTCAGCCCATCTGGCTTACCTTCGTCAGAAACCCGATACCGTCGATTATTTGATGTCGAGGGCGGAGCCTTATCTTCCCTATTTAGTGGGTGAACTTAAGCGGCAGGGATTACCGACGGATCTTATTTTGGTCCCGATGGTGGAAAGCGCGTTTCAGACCACCGCGATGTCACCAAAGGCAGCGGCGGGATTATGGCAATTTATGGCGAGCACCGGTCAGCAATACGGCCTTCAGCAAACGCCTGGCTATGACGGACGCTACGATACGCATCTCGCCACGCAAGCGGCTCTTCGTTATCTACGGTATCTCAATCGGTTGTTCAATGGCGATTGGCTCCTGACTTTAGCGGCCTATAATGCCGGCGAAGGTCAGGTTCAAAGGGCGATCCAGGCCAATCGACAGGGGGGTGGCGGTGGCTCATTTTGGGAGTTAAGTCTTCCTGTTGAAACCCAGAATTATGTCGTCAAGATCCTGGTGTTATCCAAGGTGGTCTCTGATCCTTTAGCCCATGGGTTTAGGCCAAGAGTTGCTCCGGCTCACCTCGCATTGGCTCGGGTTGAAACACGCCCTGAAGTGCATGTATCTGATTTCATCGCTTCAGCAGGTCTTGCGCCTGCTGAGTTCTATAAGTTGAATCCGGCTTTTAGACCGGATGTGAAG
>RFVA01000265.1 GCA_009922685.1 Gammaproteobacteria bacterium
TTCGAAGAGGGCGTCTTCCCCCCGAATCATTGCATGGCCCCGGGTGTATCGAAGCGCTGAGGCAACGTCGCGGGATGCGGAGTAGAGTTGGGCTCTCGCGATAGCCGGCCCGAAGCTTGGGACCAAGGTGCCCATCACGATACCGGCGATAGCCAGCACGATGAGCATCTCGATCAGGGTAAAACCCAAAGCCACGGCCCTTTGGCCTTTTGGACCGTTTTGAGTGTCAGCCAGCTCTCGCGACGGCGCGGACAGATCGGCCGCCGCTAAGGGGCAGTCAGAGGCTTTTTTTAAAGCCAAAGGGTCGGCGGGAATCACTCCCAGCTATTAACATCCCGATCTTCGCCGTCACCACCTTCGGTGTTATCGGCGCCCAGCGTAAAAATATCAAACTTGCCATGCTCTCCTGGAATCACATAGTGATAGGGGTTATTCCATGGATCAACGGGCATCTTCTTTTTCCGAAGATAAGGGCCGTTCCAGAATTTGGCCGTGGAGGGTTGCTCAATCAGTGCCCCAAGGCCTTCTTCTGCGCTCGGGTAGCGGCCGGCATCCAATCGATACATGTCGAGGGCTGAAGCGAGCTCTTCGATTTGAAGCTTGGCGGTTTTGGTTTTTGATTCTCCGAGATGCTTGATGACTTGCGGGCCGACAAGACCGGCGAGTAAGCCAATGATGGCGAGAACAACCAGGAGTTCGATCAGGGTAAAGCCGCGAACGCCTTTTAGGGCGTGGCGATGGATGTTGATGTTTGCTGAATTCATGCGCTGTCTTCTAGATGAAAATCGGTGGTATCGATGCGTTGCAAAGGGGTGGTCTCACCCCCGTCTTCAGTAAGGCTATTCTCCCATTTTAACGTGAGATAGGCGAATGGATTTGAACTAATGGTGCGCTAGAAGGCGAGATCATTGACGCTGAGGATGGCCATCAAAATGGAGATAATAATACCCCCGATCATCAATCCAAGACCCACGATCAGGATGGGCTCTAGAAGCGCCAGGAGGCGTTGAATGGATATTTTGATTTCCTTGTCATAAGTCGTCGCCACCCGATCGAGCATTTCCGGGAGCTGGGCGGACTCTTCCCCGAGTTTGATCATCTGCATGGCCAAGGAGGGAAAGATCT
>RFVA01000266.1 GCA_009922685.1 Gammaproteobacteria bacterium
ACGCACGCGACCTTCCTCCGCCAGATCTCAAATGCTTCAAAGATGCTTGACATACCAAACTAGAGGAAAACCTATCGGATTCATGGTTATATCCAACGGCCCGCTCCATTATTCTGTCAATGTCGTTAATGAGGCTAGAATCAACAGGAAGGGCGGGGCCTTCTTTCTTTTTCTCAAGTACGTTCATAGAAACCCCCTTTTGGATGTATATGGGGTGAACGACTCACCCCATATTTCATGAATCTACTATTTGGTCTTGAATGATTCCGCCGAAGCAGCAGTCCAAATGATCACACCAAATGCAATCTTGTTGACAACATCTGCTAAATTGTAGACAACGTTCAACCCAGCCATACTAGACTCAGCGGGTATTCCGGCCAAGTATCCGACAAAGTAACCTATAGGATAAACTGACCAGCCAATGGTCACAATTAATCTCATCAGGTTGTAGGCTTTCTTTACAGATTCAGGCGCTTCAGCTGCACTGATCTTTCCGGCTTCCCCATAGAAGATCTCATAAATAATGTAAAACCAGCCAACCATGCCAAAGAAGAAGCCAATACCATGACCCAATACACCAACCTCCCCAAGGTAGCCACTCACCAGCATGACCAGCGTGCCCACCATGAGTCTCCAGAACACACCATTCGGGACTTTCGTTATGGCCGCTAGGATTAGATAGAATTCGACCATCAGCAGTGGGACGGTAATTAGCCAATCGATGTAACGATAGACAGTGGGAGTGTCGCCAGTTTGTATCCACACCTCTCTCATGTAGAAGTAATGAACTGCTGCCACCATTGTGACCAAACCCGAGACAACCAGAGATGTTTTCCATTTACCCTCTACCCGCTGGGTTTCCAAGAAAAAGAAAGCGGTGGCGGCCACAAGCGCCATACTAATCAACCAGAAGGTGATTCCAACGAAATCATCCGACTTCAAAACAACACTTGTTGATGACCATGCTGAGGTCGATGTCATTAAGACAGACAGAAATAATATTATTTTTTTAGTAACTATGTTCATATTAATCTCCCTTTTTGAGAAGAGGGTCACTAAGTACACCCCGTTGTAAACAAAAAACACGCAACCGTAGGATTCTCCAGTTTAC
>RFVA01000267.1 GCA_009922685.1 Gammaproteobacteria bacterium
GAGAGCCTTTGATTAAACTCCCCGGAAAAGGGGCACATGCGCATAAAATGGTTGCCGAAACTGCGCAAAAGATGGCGGAAGAAGTGTATGAAAGCTGGGCGTCAAAAAGTGACCAATTTTATGCCGAGCACCGGGACCTCAAAACCTATGTAAAGTCTTGTTGGCCCTTGTATTTAGATGCCGCTAGAGCCACTCTGGCTCAATTGTTGACAACAAATATCGCTGATACCTTGAAAGATCAGATCCACGATGCTTTAGTGAAAGACGCGACATTACGTCGAGGGCGTGAGGGCGTCCTTCAAATGAAGAAGGGTAAAGGAGCCTAATATGAAAACATTTTACGAAACTATTTTGCGACAAGCTGAAGGGGCAAGTGCTGAAGCTGCACCTGCTGAAGCGCCTGTTGTTGCGCCTCCACCAGTTGAAGCTGAAGCGAGCCCGCAGGGTTCCGCTGAAGGGGAAGGAGAGGTTCTCGGTAAGGCCTCTCCGTCTCCTTCCGATAGTGAGTCACGCCCACCACAGGGCCTTTTAGATCGTATTGGCCAGTTGACCCGTCAAAAGCGTGAGCTTGAAGAACGGCTGCAAGCGATGGAAGCTCCGCAGCAGCAGTATTACGACGCGCCGCAGGCAGCAGGCAGCGTTGATCCGAAACAAATCCAGATGGAGATTTATCGTCAGGCCCAAGAACTGGCGAAACAGAACCAATGGAAAGAGACGACTGAAAAGATTTGGAATGAGGGGCTTAGTAAGTATGGCGATTGGGCTCCGCAGCTTAACAATATGGCGCAGATTTTGGGCGGTATTCCTACGACCTTGACAGAGGCTGCTATTGAAAGTGGTGCCCCGCATGAGGTATTATACCATTTGGCTAAGAATGTTGATGAAGCTGCCAGAATTGCGCTCCTTCCACCCACAAGACAGGCTGTGGCGGTTGCAAAGTTGGCGCAAAACGTCAGCGCACCACGAAAGGTAACGTCGGCTCCTCCGCCGATTTCGCCAAAGGTGCAAGGAATTGGAAGTGCTCCGGCGTCACTCGACGATCCGAACATTTCCATGGAAGAATGGGCGAGACTTCGCAATGAACAAGCGATGAACCGCCGAAGAAGGTAG
>RFVA01000268.1 GCA_009922685.1 Gammaproteobacteria bacterium
AGCTTTAAAATTCAGATGACGTCGTTCAAGGCGCTCGATTAATCAAATGATCCTTCATCAATCGTAAGGGCGATACCGATTAGCTTGGCCGCTCAGGCCTAATTAACCCTGATCCTGTAGAGGTGTGTGTAGAACGCGATCATGAGGGATGAGCGCAGCCTCATGCCCGCCTGCTCTTCGGGGACATCCCCGATAGCGTCCCAGATATTTTTGAATAGATCTCTTACCATTTTTGAGTTCCCTAAAGCCATTGCGCAACGCTGCCAACGGAGAAGACTTGCGCCGCTTCAGCCATGAAGTGTTTTAAGAGCCAAATCCGGTGCTGTCATGACTATTTTTAACAGCGCAGCCGCCGGCCCCGACGGATTGCGCCGATGTTGCTCCCAATTTTGAAGCGTCTTAACGCTCACTCTCATCAGCCTCGCAAAGTCGCTTTGAGATAAACCGATTTGCTCTCGAACTGCTCTCACATCGGGTGGTGATACCTTAAACCTACGGGCAGCCAACACCTCACCACTCGATATGGATTTCGCTTCCTTCAGGCTTTGTATCAAGTCATCAAACAAGTCTTTGTCCATACTTACAACTCCTTCACAAGCTCCCGTAAGAGAGCGGTCTCCCGATCCGTCAGCGTGTCTTTCCTAGATTTTGGGTAAATCAATAACAAATAAATCTGGCCATCGTCGCGCAGCCAGTAGTAAATCACTCGGACCCCGCCACTTTTGCCACGACCAGAAAGTGCGTAGCGCAACTTTCGTATTCCGCCGCCACCCCTCACTAGATCTCCCCGCTCGGGGTTTTCAACAAGAACTTGTTGCAGTAGGGCGTACTCATCGTCTCCCAGTAATTCAAGCAGCAATCGCGTAAAGGTCGGGGTTTCAATAAATTCCATACACGGAATAGTATCCGCCAATGGCGTATAGATCAACTGTGATCTACTAGAGAGCCATACACCCCTCTTTGCCTATCGCAACCCATAACGGGATGACACGCCGCAAAAGAGATCTGGTGTTCCTTATTAGGCTGGCGGTTGGCCTTAGCCTCCTGACCTTACCGGCCTATGGTGACATCACCCACCAAAACGACCCAGAAGT
>RFVA01000269.1 GCA_009922685.1 Gammaproteobacteria bacterium
GGGATGATTCATTACCAAAACCCCAAGGTGATTGCGGGATGTATTCCCATCTTTGAAGGCCAGGTTCTTTTGTGCCGGAGGGCGATTGAGCCGAGGCATGGTCTTTGGACGCTGCCTGCGGGGTTTATGGAGCTTGGGGAGACCATGGCTGAGGCGGCGAGCCGGGAGGCCTTTGAAGAGGCTCAGGTCGAGGTGGAACTTGAAACTCTTTATACCCTTTTCAGCCTCCCTCATATTTCGCAAGTGTATGCGTTCTATAAGGCCCGTATGCCCAAAGCCCGATTCGGTGCGGGGACTGAAAGCCTTGAAGTGCGGCTCTTTGAAGAAAAGGACATCCCTTGGGATCACTTAGCTTTTGAAACCGTCAGAAGGACGCTCCAATTATTCTTCAGCGATCAGAAGTCGGGTGCAGTCAAAATTCATATCGAGGATATTCTCCCCCGCCAGAGCGTTTAATGGCTTGTCGGCTTTTTAGTTCCCAAACGCCTCGGCCATCCGGCGACCCATTTCAGAGGGTGTTGCGACCACCTCGACCCCTGCGGATTTCAGTGCCAGAACCTTGCTGTCACCGGTTCCTTTGCCCCCGGTAATGATCGCACCCGCATGGCCCATCCTCTTTCCAGGGGGGGCGGTGAGACCTGCGATGTAGCCAACCACGGGTTTCGTGATATGCGCCTTAATGACTTCGGCGGCTTCTTCTTCCGCACTCCCACCAATTTCACCCACCATAATGATGCCTTTGGTGGCGGGATCCTCTTCGAACTTCATTAAAATATCGATAAAGTCGAGTCCTTTGATGGGATCGCCGCCGATACCGACACAGGTCGTTTGCCCAAGACCCACGCGAGTGGTTTGGTAGACCGCTTCATAGGTCAGGGTGCCTGAACGGGAGACAATGCCAACCACGCCTGGTTGGTGAATAAAACCCGGCATGATGCCGATCTTCGACTCCCCTGGGGTGATAATGCCAGGGCAATTGGGGCCGATGAGGAGGGCGCCTGAATCCTTCAGCGCCGCCTTCACCCTCAGCATGTGAAGGACCGGAATCCCTTCGGTGATACAGACAATCAGCT
>RFVA01000270.1 GCA_009922685.1 Gammaproteobacteria bacterium
TTGATCCAGCATTGAACTTCGCTTGTGTGTCATCCCCTTTGGATTTTTTGGTGCGGGCCCTTAACGAGGATGAGGGCACCCAAAGGTCAGCGGCTCTAACGGCGTGACCCCGCCCTTTGGATATCAGCCAGCGTACCAGAGGAAAAGCCGCTAAACCGGCTATGACTAATGAAAAAAACAAACTGCCCCAGAACAACCCGTCCCCAAGACCTGCATCCATGGCTCCAGGGATGAAGAGCATGACCGTATTGTCAACGACCTCCATTAGAGTGATCGAAAGTGTGTCAGAGGCAAGGGCGAGCTTTAATGCCTGGGCCATAGGGACTGCGGCGCGAACCAAAGGCAGCATCGTCAACAAAAATCCAAAGGTAAAGGCCAAAACGATGCCGAGTGCAATGGTGGTCGAATTGGATAAATCCAGCCCAGCTCCGACCATCATTCCCGTAATCTCTCCCATAGAGCAACCCGACAAGCAGTGGAGTGTGGCCTTTAGCGCCACTAAGTTCGAGTTTCTCTCATGGGTGTGATGATGCATTATTTCCATAAAAAACCCCTTTATCTCGACCTTGGCCTATTGTCGGGTAACCAAAAGAGACCCTGTATGCTTTTCCTGCTCCGTTTTAATCGATGGCTACTCTTGGACCATCATTGGTCAATGATGGCAAATTTGGGCCAATCGGTAAGCCCTTTGCGATCTTGGCTAGCTTGGCAACCAACCAATCCCACTCTTATGCTGCCGCAACATTCGATGCACTCAACCGGGTCTTTTTTC
Organism: Gammaproteobacteria bacterium; assembly: GCA_009922685.1. Lineage (GTDB taxonomy): Bacteria > Pseudomonadota > Gammaproteobacteria > Methylococcales > Methylococcaceae > UBA6136. Next base: position 773 of record RFVA01000270.1, read on the forward strand.
ATTCTCACATTGGCGGTCCGGTTTTGCTCGGCGCCCTCACCCAAGAGATCCCAGAAGCCCTCATCGACCTAACTCCCATTTTTCTGACCTTGTTTTGTAACACACGATGAAACACCCCACACACTTTTTACTGGCGATCTTCTTACAGGGTGCTCTGAGCATTCTGGTCGAGGCAGCCCCTTTATCCACGTCGGTTTATATTATTCAAAATTCAGCCGTCTCCAATCAGATTGCCGCATTCCAGCAAGACCCCGCATCAGGGTCCTTAAAGCTCATCGAGACTTACCCAACCGGGGG
>RFVA01000028.1 GCA_009922685.1 Gammaproteobacteria bacterium
GGTTTCCCCGGGGAAACCGACCATCAGATCTGAGGTGATGTTGATCCCGGGAATATGCTGACGAAGTCTACTGACAAGGTCACGGTAATCTGCCTGGCGGCCGCGGCGGGCCATTCGACGCAAGACGCTATCGGAACCTGATTGAAAAGGGAGATGGAGATGCGGCATCAGTCTTGGGTGCTGAAAGAGTTCGATGAAGTCATCGCCGATGTCCCAGGGTTCAAGAGACCCTAATCGAATTCTAGGAATCCTGGTGCCTTCAAGAACCCTTTCTATCAGCCGGGCCAAACGGCTATCGCTCTCGCCGCCGTAGCCGCCCAGATGAACGCCGGTCAGGACCGCCTCCTGAATGCCCTCGGCATGCAGCTGATTGATTTCCTCAACCACGTCATCAGCCGGCCGGCTTCGTTCCTCCCCTCGGGCGACGGTCACGATGCAATAAGTACAGCGGTAACGGCAGCCATCCTGAACCTTGATGAAGGCTCGGTGTCGACCTAGCCGAAAGAGGGCGGATTCGCCAGGTAAGGTCGCGCCGGAGGGCATATTTTCAAGGCTGAGCGCTTGGCTGGTGATTTCGATGAGACGCTGCTTTTCTTGATTGGTGATCACCAGGTCGACACCCAGGCTTTCGGCTTCTGAGGGATTGAGGCTGGCGTAACAGCCGGTGAGGACAATCTTGGCGCCTGGGTTTTCGCGGGCGGCTTTGCGAACCTGATGCCGCGACTTACGGACGGCATCTTGGGTGACGGCACAAGAATTAAAGACAATCAGGTCGGCCGAGTCGTTCGCATCGACAAGGTCGTGCCCCTTCGCCTCAAAATCCCGCGCCCAGGTTTCAAGTTCGGCCTCGTTCAGTCGACATCCTAGCGTTTTGAGCTGGATCCTCATGAGCAGATGATGGCCTTCTAAGAGCGTTATGAGCGAATGGATTTCAGCCCAAGGACATCCTGCATGTCATAGAGGCCTGGGGGTTGGTCTTTGAGCCACTGGGCAGCCCGCATGGCGCCCTTTGCAAAGGTCATTCGGCTGGAGGCGTGGTGAGTGATTTCGACCCGTTCACCCTCATCGGCAAACATCACGGTGTGGTCGCCCACGATATCCCCTGCCCGGATAACCGAAAAACCAATGCTATGGGGATCCCTTTCTCCGGTGTGGCCTTGCCGGCCCCAGACGGCACAGTCCGAGAGATGACGGCCGAGGGCTTGGGCAACGACTTCACCCATTTGAAGTGCGGTCCCCGAGGGGGCATCGACCTTGTGACGGTGATGCGCTTCGATAATTTCAATATCAGTGTCCTGGCCGATGACCCGGGCTGCTATGTCAAGCAGTTTGAGGCAGAGGTTGACCCCAACGCTCATGTTGGGCGCCAGCATGATCGGCACCTTTTGGGCGGTGGTGGTGATCGTCTTTCGTTCATCGATCGAAAACCCGGTCGTGCCAATCACCATTCGGCTGCCGTATTCGGCGCAAAGGGCCAAGGCCTTAAGAGAAGGCTCAGGTCGGGTGAAATCAATCAGGACATCGACGGACTCGATGGCGGACCTTAGATCATCACTGACCAGAACACCGGTTGGATCAAGGCCGACCAGGGTTCCTGCATCCTGCCCCAGCTTGGGACTGCCGGCATGCTCGATGGCAGCGGTCAGTTGCAGGTTTTCGGTCTTAAGGCAGGTGGTGATGAGCGCGTGACCCATGCGCCCGGCGGCGCCATTGATGGCAATTCGTATCATGTCATGAGTGTCCGGGTAAGTGGCAGAGGGCGCCCCCGAGGACAAGGGGGCTTAAGCCGTCTGCCTAAAGGCCTATCTTATCGAAAAACTGCTTGACGCCATCGAGCCAGCCATGAGCTTGGGGGCTGTGCTTGCTGCCGCCACCGGTCAGTGATTCGTCGAGCTGGCGGATCAGCTCGACCTGCTCCTTGCTGAGATGGACCGGGGTCTCAATACGAACCCGGCACAAGAGGTCCCCGACGGCCCCTCCCCGAACCGGCTTGACTCCTTTTCCGGTTAGACGGAAGAGCCGACCGGTCTGGGTTTCCTGAGGGATCTTCAAGGCCACTTTGCCGGAGAGGGTCGGGACTTCTACTTCGCCGCCGATCGCCGCGGTTGGAAAGCTGATGGGTACCTCGCAGTAGAGATTGGCGCCGTCCCGGGTAAAAATTGGGTGGTCCTTGACGTTAACTTGGACATAAAGATCACCCGCCCCGGCGCCAGCTTCACCCGCTTCACCCTCCCCCGCTAAACGAATCCGATCGCCCGTATCGACGCCCGCCGGAATCTTGACAGAGAGGGTCTTGGTTTCCTGGACACGGCCCTGGCCATGGCAGCTTCGGCAGGGGTCCTTGATCTGTTTGCCAGCGCCGCGGCAGGTCGGACAGGTTTGTTGAACGCTAAAGAAACCCTGCTGCATGCGGACCGCGCCGTGACCCTGACAGGTCGCACAGGTCGTGACTTTCGAGCCTTTGGTCGCGCCAGAGCCATCGCATGGCTTGCAGCTGACCAAGGTCGGGATCGGTATTTTGACTTCGGTTCCAGCAACGGCCTCCTCGAGGGTGATCTCGAGGTTGTAGCGAAGATCGGAACCTCGTTGTGGACCCCCGCGTCCCCTGGAGCCACCACCGCCGAAGATGTCACCAAAGACATCGCCGAAGATATCGCTGAAGTTGGCGCCGCCGTGGCCGCCTCCGCCCATCGAGGGATCGACGCCGGCATGACCAAACTGGTCATAGGCGGCTCGCTTCTTAGGGTCTGACAGAATATCGTTGGCTTCCTTGATCTTTTTGAACTGTTCCTCAGCCTCGGCATTATCCTGGTTGCGATCGGGATGGTACTTCATCGCCAGGCGGCGGAAGCTCTTTTTGATCTCGTCATCGCTCGCATTGCGGGCGACGCCTAGCAGTTGGTAATAGTCTTCTTTCGCCATAACGCACAATGCCGCATTCAAGAATGCGGCTTAATCGGGAGTGAATGGGGGAGGGGAGCCCGAAGGCCCCCTCGCGTCAAAGTTCTTCCTGAAGGAAGTTTACTTTTTTTCGTCCTTGACCTCTTCAAATTCAGCATCGACGATATCTTCAGCCTCAGCGCCTTGATGGCCACTTTCGGTCGCCGTGTCAGCCGCAGCTCCTTCGGCGCCCTTTTGGGCGTAAAGGCGCTCTGCGAGCTTCTGGGAAGCTTCGCTGAGCTGCTGAGTCTTCTGCTCGATAAGCTCCTTGTCATCGCCCGTCATCGCCTCTTTAAGCGCTTCGATGGCGGTTTCGATCTGGCTCTTTTCAGCGGCCTCGATACCCTCGCCAAGTTCGCTGACCGTCTTCTGAGCCGCATGAATCAGGCTATCGGCCTGGTTTCTGGCCTGAACCAGCTCATGGAGCTTTTTGTCTTCCTCGGCATGAAGCTCCGCATCCTGCACCATCCGCTTGATTTCTTCATCGCTGAGGCCACTGGAGGCCGTGATCCTGATGGACTGTTCCTTTTGGGTAGCCTTGTCCTTTGCCGAGACATGAAGGATACCGTTGGCATCGATGTCGAAGGTGACTTCGATTTGTGGCATGCCTCTCGGTGACGGGGGGATGTCGGCAAGGTCAAAGCGACCCAGAGACTTATTATCCTTGGCCATTTCACGTTCTCCTTGGAGGACGTGGATAGTCACCGCCGTTTGGTTGTCGTCCGCCGTTGAGAACACCTGTCCGGTCTTGGTTGGGATAGTGGTGTTCTTTTCGATCAGCTTCGTCATGACACCCCCCAAGGTTTCAATGCCGAGGGATAGTGGGGTGACATCGAGCAGGAGAACATCCTTGACCTGGCCGCCGAGAACGCCCCCTTGAATAGCCGCGCCAAGGGCGACGGCTTCATCTGGATTGACGTCCTTACGCGGCTCCTTACCAAAGATCTCGGTGACAATTTCCTGAACCTTTGGCATGCGGCTTTGGCCGCCGACCAGAATGATCTCATCAATCTCGCTGGCCTTGAGACCGGAGTCTTTAATGGCGGTTTCACAAGGGCCCCGCGTTCTAAAGACCAAGTCCTCGACCAAGGATTCCAGCTTGGCGCGAGTCAATTTGAGGTTAAGATGCTTTGGGCCGCTGGCATCGGCGGTCACATAAGGAAGATTGATATCGGTCTGCTGGCTTGATGAAAGCTCAATCTTTGCTTTTTCGGCCGCTTCCTTCAGTCGTTGCAGTGCCAAGGGGTCACTGTGAAGATCGATGCCGCTTTCCTTCTTGAATTCATCACAGAGCCAGTCGATGATGCGCAGATCGAAGTCTTCGCCACCGAGATGGGTGTCACCATTGGTGGAGAGAACCTCAAACTGATGTTCGCCATCGACTTCCGCAATCTCGATGATAGAGACGTCGAAGGTTCCGCCTCCAAGGTCATAAACGGCGACCTTCATGTCACCCTGTTTTCGATCGAGGCCGAAGGCCATCGCGGCCGCGGTCGGCTCGTTGATGATTCGCTTGACTTCAAGACCTGCAATACGGCCTGCGTCTTTGGTCGCCTGACGCTGTGAATCATTGAAATAGGCAGGAACCGTGATGACGGCCTCGGTGATTTCCTCGCCAAGAAACGCTTCTGCGTCCTTCTTGAGCTTCATCAGTACGCGAGCTGACACTTCAGGCGGGGCCATCTTCTTGCCGTTCACTTCGATCCAGGCATCGCCGTTATCGGCGCCCACAATGTCGAATGGGACCAAATGAAGGTCCTTTTGAACCTCCGCATCTTTGAAGCGGCGACCAATGAGCCGCTTGACGGCATAGAGCGTATTTTTAGGGTTGGTGATCGCCTGACGCTTGGCCGACTGCCCTACCAAAACCTCATTGTCCGGCGTAAAGGCCACAATGGAGGGGGTTGTGCGAGCGCCTTCCGAATTCTCGATGACGCGGGGTTTGCCCGCTTCCAAGATGGCAACGCAGGAATTAGTGGTACCGAGATCGATGCCGATGATTCTTGACATGAAAGTCTTCTCCAAAAAATGAACGAATACGGGGTTCCCTGAGGGCTGAGGCGGATGTGGGGAACCCTAGAGGGAATTTCAAGAGGCCCCTGATGATCCGATGTCTTGGGCAACAACCACCATCGCGGGCCTTAAGAGGCGATCGCTGAGGAGGTAGCCTTTCTGATACACCTTGAGGACCGTATTAGGCTCGGCCTCGTCGGTCGGTTGCATCGCCATCGCTTGATGCCATTCGGGATTGAATTTTTCGCCTTCGGGATTCACTTGAACGACGTTGAATTTCTCAAGGCTCGAGAGGAGCTGCTTTAAGGTCAACTCCATCCCTTCCCGCAGCTTCTGGACCTCGGGGCTTCCGGCTGTCTCAACGCTTAAGCCCAGCTCAAGGCTATCGGCGACGGGCAGCAATTCTCGAGCAAATTTTTCGATGCCAAATTTATGGGCGTTTTGGAGATCCTTTTCCGAGCGGCGCTTAATGTTTTCAAGATCGGCCTGAGTTCTGAGGACTTTGTCCCAGTTTTCCTGTGCCTTCTGTTCCGCGTTTGCCAGTGCTTCGGCCCATTCTTCTGGGGTTCTGGTCTCCAAGGTCGTTTCAAGGTCCGGCGTCGCTGCTGCTGGGGCTTCGCCGTCCTCGGGCATTACATCGTCATGGCTCATGTCGAGCGGCTCCTAGAAAAATAATGATGGGTAAAGGGGGGGGACCAGCCACATGCGGACTGGTCACTCAGGTTACAGTGGGGGCAGTGTTTTGTGATTCAAGGCGGCGCCGACCAATTTGGCCGTGAGGTCGACCAGTGGGATGATCCTTTCATAGGCCATTCGGGTTGGACCGATCACCCCAAGAACGCCAACGGCCTGGTCGTTGATCGAATAGGCCGAGGTGACCAGACTCCAATGATCGAAACCCTTGTGGCCTGATTCCTCGCCGATAAAGATCTGAACGCCTGGGGACTCGATGCAGCGATCCATCAGTTGAATCATGTCTTCTTGCTGATGCAGGGTCTCAAAGAGGCTGCGGAAGGGTTCAAGGTTGTCGATCTCAGAAAAGTCCATGAGATTGATCTCGCCCCGGATCAAGACCGGATCTCGCCGTTCTCCCTGAGGATCGAGGGCCAATTGGGTAATGGCTGCGGCATCAATGAGCTCTTGACTGAGCCGTTCTCGGGTCTCACTGACCTCACGAACGAGCGTTTCTCGGACCCGCCGGATGTCTTTCCCGGCAAAGCGGTTGTTTAGAAAATTGGCAGCGGCCTGCAACTCCGAGGGACTATAGTCTCTGGGCGCCACAATGATCTTGTTATGGATTTCCTGCTGGCCAGAAATCAAGATCACCAGGAGCCGGCCCTCCGACAAGGGCAAAAACTCAATATGGTTAAAGGCGCTCGACTCCCGCTTGGGAAGACTGACCAAGCCGGCCATATGGGTCGCCTCAGAAAGGAGTCTTGAGGCGGTTTCCAAAAGATCGCCGGAGGATTCCTGGTGGCCCAGGTCGTCTCTGATCTGTCGGATGACCTGATCATTGAGTGGCTTGACGGTCAGAAGGCTGTCGATGAAAAGTCGATAGCCTGATACCGTCGGCATGCGGCCCGCCGAGGTGTGGGGCGAGGTGATAAAGCCCAGCTCCTCAAGGTCTGACATCACATTGCGGATGGTTGCAGGGCTGAGATTGAGGCCGGCTTCTCGGGCCAGCGCTCTCGATCCGACGGGTTGACCCTCATGGATGTAGCGCTCGACCAACACCTTCAGGAGATGTTGGGCGCGCTCATTCAAGGGGGGAAGCTTGGGCACAATGGTTTGGTGTGGGCGAGCGATTAGCAGTCTTTCAAGTAGAGTGCCAAAAACTAGCAATCCCTACATAAAGTGTCAAGAAGTTCATGGAGCGAGGGCTCAACCAAAGCCTTGCCCATGCAGGTTTTAATGAAATTCGACGAAAAATAGAATATAAATCCAAATAGCGCGAAGGAGCCGCCCTTTTCGCTGACCTCCGCGCCTTAGAATCCTTGTGTCTGATGGTGGCGGGAATGAGACGATCTTTCGTCTTAAGATCAGTACCTAAACCTTATTACTCTCTGGATCAGTCGTATGATCGAGAGGTGAGTGCGGCGAAGAATATCGTTACTGATGGGCATCAATGACGATTCACCGGCGGGCTGGGACCGTCTCAGACGACAGGCAAAGGCATGGATCACGCAATCAAATTTAGGGCAGCGGCACTGATCGCGAAGCCCGATGCCGAGCGAATCGGAGAGACACTGAAAGTCTTGTATCACCATCTCGAGGAGCGCGGTGTCACGGTCGTTGTCGAAAACGAATCGAGACGTTTTCTCAAGGATGTGAATCCTGAAACCGCCAGCATACCGGCGTTGGCTGAACGCTGTGACTTTGCGATTGTGATTGGTGGGGACGGTACTTTTCTTTCTGCCGCGAGGGCTTTCGCGCCCTTTGATATTCCCCTGGTCGGAGTCAATCTAGGTCGCCTTGGATTTTTGGTGGATATCTCTCCCCAGCACCTGACACAGCGGATTGATGAGATCCTTGATGGGCGGTTTGTCGAGGAACGTCGTTTGCTGCTGGGGGCGAGCCTCATTCGGGGTGACGAGGTGATTTTTCAGCAGCTGGCCATCAATGATGTGGTCGTTCATCGCTCAAACGCCAGTAGCATGATCGAGATCATGACCCATATCGATGGCGTCTTTTTGAATTCTCAGCGCTCTGATGGGCTCATCGTCTCCACACCCACCGGTTCCACGGCCTATGCTCTTTCGGCAGGAGGGCCTATCCTCTCGCCAAGCTTAAGAGCGCTTGTACTGGCTCCGATCAATCCCCATACCCTGACCAATCGCCCGATTGTCGTGGATAGTGAGAGTGTTGTAGAGATCTCCTTCCAGGCTGGTAGGTCATTCGGCGCACAATTGGTTTGTGACAATGTTTCAAGTCCGGCACTGAAGGCGGGTGATAAGGTCGAGATTCAGAAGGACTCTAAGTCTTTTAGGATTCTTCACCCCGAGGGGTATGACTTTTTTGAGATTCTAAGAGCCAAGCTGAATTGGAGTTCAGGGTTGAGGGTCTGAGCATGCTGAGGGAGTTAACGATTAAGGATCTGGCCGTGGTGGAGTCTCTCCATCTTACCTTTGAAGCTGGTTTGACGGTGCTGACTGGGGAAACCGGGGCCGGAAAGTCTATTTTGCTGACGGCCTTGGGGCTAGCGCTCGGTGATCGAGCCGATCCTGGATTTATTCGGGGTGGGGCTCCAAGAGCTGAGATTGCGCTCCGCTTTGATCTTGACGACTGCCCAAGGGCTCAGGCTTGGCTTGAAGAGCAGGCCCTTCTCGATGAGGAGGGTTGTTTGATCCGGCGGGTGATCTCCAGTGATGGCCGTTCGAAAGCTTTTGTGAATGGATCACCGGTCACGCTGCAATCACTTCAGGAATTAGGTCAGGGGCTTCTTGAAATTCATGGACAGCATGCCCATGTCCTCTTAGTGAAAGGGCAGGAGCAGCGGCGTCTTCTGGATGCTGCCGCGGGCAATGGTGGCTTAGTCCGGGAGTTATCGGCTCTCTGCCTTGAGCTCAGGGAGGTGAGGGCGCGGCTTGACGCGGCGAATTCACAGCAACATGACCGAGCCGCCCGCCTTGATCTTTTGACGTTTCAGCTGGATGAGCTTCAGATCGCCCGGATGGACGCGCTCGATTATGACGCCTTGGTCGAGGATCATGGGCGACAGGCGCATGCCGAGCGTATTCTAGAGGTGGGCCAGCGGGAGCTTGATAATCTTTATGAGGATGAGGCGTCTTCGGTGACCAAACGCTTGGCGCAGGCGATTCATGGTCTTGGCGACATCGGCCGGGTCGCTCCGGAATATCAAGACGTGGTCAAATCCCTTGAGGAGGCTGAGGCGGGTATCAAGGAGGCGGCCTCTGATCTTCGACGGTTATTGTCACGGCAGGAAGCTGACCCAAGACAGTTGGCCCTATTGGAGGAGCAGCTGGCCGATGTTCATCGATTGGCTCGCAAGCATCAGGTTCGACCGGAGGCGCTGAGGGAGCATGTCGCGGTTCTCGAAGCTGAGCGGGTGGCGCTGATGGACAGCGGTACCAGCAATGCCCAATGGGCGTTGAAGCGGCAAGAGCTTGAGGCCGCCTACCGCGAACAGGCGGCTCATCTGTCGCTCCGGCGCAAGGAGGCCGCTCGCCTTTTGGAGGCAAGAATTCAGGGTCTGGTGGCCGAGCTGGGGATGCCGAAGGCTCGGCTTCGGATCGAGGTGGTCGCCGATGAAGAGGCAGAACCAACCCTCTTTGGGCAGGATCAGGTGGAATTTTTGGTCAGTGCTAATCCCGGATTGCCGCTCAAGCCGCTGGCTCGTGTGGCTTCTGGGGGCGAATTGTCAAGGATCAGTCTGGCTATTCAGGTTGCCTTGACGGGAGAAAAGGGAACCCCGACCATGATCTTTGATGAGGTGGATAGTGGGATCGGTGGTGGGATTGCGGAAGTCGTGGGGCAGAAGTTGAGACTACTCGGCGGGGAGCGCCAGATTTTTTCCGTAACCCACTTGCCACAGGTTGCCGCTCAAGGCCATCAGCACCTCTTGGTTGAAAAGGGGGTCGAAGGTGAAGTGACTCAAAGCAGGGTCCGCCTTCTGGAGGCGGCCGGCCGGGTTCAGGAAATTGCGAGGATGCTTGGGGGGCGAGTGATCACGCCGCAGACGCTCGCTCATGCCGAGGAAATGCTGATGCTGGCGGGCGAGCCTCCCCCCATGGTCACGTCCTGAGTGATCGGGGCCGAGAAGGGCCTTTGATGTGAGAGCGAGCTGATCCTGTTAGTATGATGTGTCTGATGTAATGGGGCTAATTTGCCCAAAGAGGGACTGATATCGTGAATGACATGCTAAAGAATGTGGTCTTGTGGGTGGTCGTGGCCGTGGTGCTAATGTCGATGTTCAACAACCTCGGCAACCGGCGCTCCATGGATGCCGGCATGTCCTATTCTCAGTTCATCCAGTCGGTGAAGGATGGGCAAATCAAGCAGGTCATGATTGATGGGCTTCAACTCCGGGGCGTCACCGCGAACGGGGAGAAGTTCTCGACCTATGCGCCCCCGAACGATCCCCATATGGTGGATGACCTGATCGAAAATCATGTCGATATCAAGGTCGATCCTCCCGAATCTGAATCCTTTTTGATGCAGATTTTTATTTCCTGGTTTCCGATGCTCCTTTTGATCGGTGTTTGGGTTTTTTTCATGCGGCAGATGCAGGGCGGCGGCGGTGGCCGGGGTGCGATGTCTTTCGGGAAAAGCAAAGCACGTCTGATTGAGGAAGACCAGATCAAGGTGACGTTTGCCGATGTGGCCGGGGTGGAGGAGGCCAAGGAAGATGTTCAGGAAATGGTCGACTTCCTCAAAGACCCAGGCAAGTTCCAGAAGCTCGGTGGCAAGATTCCACGAGGGGCCTTGATGGTAGGCCCCCCAGGAACCGGTAAGACCCTGCTGGCCAAGGCGATCGCCGGTGAGGCGAAGGTGCCTTTTTTCTCAATCTCAGGCTCTGACTTTGTTGAAATGTTTGTCGGTGTTGGCGCCTCGCGGGTCCGCGACATGTTTGAGCAGGCGAAGAAAAGCGCGCCTTGCATCATCTTTATTGATGAAATTGACGCGGTGGGCCGTCATCGTGGCGCCGGGCTTGGCGGTGGTCACGATGAGCGTGAGCAAACGCTGAATCAGTTGCTGGTAGAAATGGACGGCTTTGAGGGCACGGAAGGGATCATTGTGGTGGCAGCGACCAATCGTCCCGATGTTCTTGATCCGGCTCTTTTGCGTCCGGGCCGCTTCGACCGTCAGGTGATGGTTGGACTTCCTGATGTTCGCGGCCGCGAGCAGATTCTCAAGGTCCATATGAAGCGGGTTCCTTTGGCGGGTGACGTAGAGGTCTCGTTTCTTGCTCGGGGAACGCCTGGATTCTCTGGCGCTGATCTTGCCAATCTGGTCAATGAGGCGGCCCTTTTTGCTGCCCGGACCAACAAGCGACAGGTCGAGATGGCGGATTTCGAGAAGGCTAAGGATAAGATTCTGATGGGGGCCGAAAGACGGTCGATGGTGATGAGTGAGGACGAAAAGCGCCTGACCGCTTTTCACGAGGCAGGTCATGCGATTGTAGGGCGTCTGGTCCCCGATCACGATCCCGTGTACAAGGTCAGTATCATGCCCCGGGGCCGTGCGCTCGGAATCACCATGTTCTTGCCGGAACGCGACCAGTACAGCGCCAGCCTTGAGAAACTGGAAAGTCAGATTTCAAGCCTCTTTGGGGGTCGTATCGCTGAGGAGCTCATCTTTGGCCGCAAGAAGGTCACCACGGGTGCTCAAAATGATATTGAGCGCGCGACGAACCTTGCGCGCAACATGGTGACCCGTTGGGGTTTGTCTGAACGCCTCGGTCCCCTGGCCTACAGTGAGGAAGAGGGTGAAGTCTTTCTCGGGCGTTCGGTGACGAAGCACAAAAGTGTCTCTGAGGAAACCTCCCATCTGATCGATGAAGAGATCCGTTCGTTCATCGATCGAAACTATGCCCGCAGCGAAACGATTTTGAAGGAGAATCTCGATAAGCTGCATCTCATGGCCGATGCCCTGATCAAGTATGAGACGATCGATCACTTCCAGATCGATGACATCATGTCGGGCAAGGCGCCGCGACCGCCCCAAAACTGGGATGAGACCCCTCCGAGCGATGGGTCGGGGTTGAAGGGCGCTGAAGAGCCTATGGCCGATGCAGAGTCCAAGGACAATCTGGGGAAAGCCGCCGAACAGCACTAGGCCTCAGGGGGATCGACGTGATTGAAGCCCCTGCCTTGCAGGGGCTTATTGTTTGGGGCATACCGACCGGATGCCCTCGGGTTAGAAGGGGGAAGGATGAGTCGGGCATATTTTGGAACAGATGGGATCCGTGGGAAGGTGGGGACCTATCCCATCACGGCTGATTTTGTATTGAAGCTGGGTTGGGCGGCCGGCCGGGTCTTTTCGAGGGGTCGCCAGGATCCTGTGGTACTGATCGGCAAGGACACCAGGATCTCTGGGTACATGTTTGAATCGGCGCTTGAAGCCGGCTTGTCTGCGGCGGGGGTCAGTACCCAGCTGATGGGGCCGATGCCAACGCCGGCCATTTCTTATCTGACAAGGACCTTTCGTGCCGATGCCGGGATTGTCATCAGTGCCTCGCACAATCCCTACTACGACAATGGGATTAAGTTTTTCGGACCGGATGGTCTCAAACTTTCAGATGCCATCGAGCATGAAATCGAGGCAGAAATTGATGAGCCGATGACCACGGTGGATTCGGCACGGATCGGCAAGGCGACCCGATTGATGGACGCTGCCGGCCGTTATATCGAATTTTGTAAAAGCACGATTGCCTCGCAGATGCAGTTTGGAGGTTTCAAGGTCATCGTCGATTGTGCCCATGGTTCGACTTACCATATCGCGCCTCACGTGCTCGCTGAACTGGGCGCGACCGTGGTCTCCATGGGGGTTTCACCGAATGGGTTCAACATCAATGAAGGGGTTGGTGCGACCAAGCCTGAAGCGCTGGCGAGGACCGTTCTTGATGAAGGCGCTGATCTTGGGATCGCTCTCGATGGGGACGGAGATCGCCTGATACTCGTTGATCATGAAGGAACGATCGTTGATGGCGATGAGATTCTATTTATTATCGCCTCGGCCCGACTCGCTCAGGGCGAACTGAAGGGCCCGGTGATCGGGACGCTGATGACGAATCTTGGCCTTGAACATGCCTTGGCCCCTTTTGGCGTCGAGCTGAAGCGGGCGGCTGTCGGTGACCGCTATGTCATGGAAATGATGCTGGCGCATGACAGCACCCTTGGCGGCGAGAGTTCGGGGCATATCATTTGTCGAGATCGTATTCCGACCGGCGATGGCATTGTTGCTGCGCTGCAGGTCATGGAGGCCATGCGGGCTTCAGAGAAAAGTCTCAGAGATTTACGCTCCGGTATGGATAAATATCCTCAAACCCTTGTCAATGTCAGGACCAGGGAGCGAGTGAACCCAAATCAGATGGAATCCGTTAAGGCCTTAAAGGCGGAGGTAGAGCGTGAACTCGGTGGTCAGGGTCGGGTTCTCCTCAGATCATCCGGAACCGAGCCGCTGGTCAGGGTCATGGTGGAGGGGGCCGATGGCGAGAAGGTAAAGCGGCTTGCTGAGCGCTTGGCCGATGGGGTTAGAGACGCTCTCGAGGAATAGTTCCCGAAATCTCGAAAATCTTGGGGCAACAGACTGATTACTAATGGGCCAATGGCGGGGGTTCTGGAGATTTGATTAAATAATCGCCAGAAAAACAATCACATTAGGTTGGAAGCCTAAACAATAATGGAGAAATCGGATGTCTAAAGGGCAAAACTTGCAGGATCCGTTCCTGAATGCATTAAGAAAGGAGCATGTTCCCGTCTCCATTTATCTGGTCAATGGGATCAAGCTTCAGGGTAAGGTTGATTCATTCGATCAGTACGTCATCATTCTGAAAAATGCGGTCAGTCAGATGGTATACAAACACGCGATTTCGACAATTGTCCCTGCGCGTCAGGTTCGTTTGGCTCAAGGCCAGGAAGAGTTTGAGGAAGAGGCCGTCGATTGATTCTTAGTTCCATCCATGGGTCGGTCTCTGCGCTGACTGGGTCGGGGTATTGGATTGTTTGATCGTCCAAAGTCCGGTGAACGTGCGGTTCTGGTGTTTGGTGGCGAAGCGCAGGAGGAAGCGGTTAAATCCGAAATGCGTGAGCTTGCCTTGTCGGCCGGTGCTGTGCCCGTGGCTCTTCTTTCAAGTAAGCGTCTGCATCCCGATCCCCGTTTCTTCATTGGAACGGGCAAGGTTGAGGAGTTGATGGAGCTCATTCACGAGTCGTCCGCGGAACTGGTCCTTTTCAATAATGCCCTGAGCCCAAGTCAGGAGCGAAACCTTGAAAAGGCGCTCAATGTCCGGGTCCTCGACCGGACGGGGTTGATTCTCGATATCTTTGCGCAGCGGGCGCAAAGCTATGAGGGTAAACTCCAAGTCGAATTGGCTCAGCTGCGTCATCTGTCGACCCGTCTGGTTCGGGGGTGGACGCATTTGGAACGACAAAAGGGCGGTATCGGACTCAGAGGGCCGGGTGAAACCCAGCTGGAGACGGACAAGCGTCTGATCGGCCGGCGGATTGCCCAGATCCAAAAGCGATTAGAGAAGGTGGATCGGCAGCGGGGGCAGGGGCGGCGAGCGCGACGCCGTTCGGAGATTCCCGTCGTGGGTCTGGTCGGATACACCAATGCGGGTAAATCGACACTGATTAACGCGCTGACTGGCGCTGGGGTCTATGCCGCGGATCAACTCTTTGCAACACTTGATCCAACCCTCAAACGCTATACCTTGGGGCCCCACCAGCATGTTGTGTTGGCAGATACCGTGGGCTTTGTAAGAGACCTCCCTCATGAACTGGTGGCGGCCTTCAAGTCGACCCTCCAGGAAACCATAGAAGCTGACCTCTTGTTGCATATTATTGATGCCAGTGACCCTGAAATACTGGAAACCATGGATGAGGTCGAGCGCGTCATCGAGGACATCGGGGCGATTGAAGTTCCAAGAATCAAAGTGATGAACAAAATTGATCGGCTGGAGGTTCCGCGTGCGCGCATCGAGCGCGACGAGCGAGGGCACGTCACCGAGGTCTGGCTGTCTGCCGAGACGGGGCAGGGTCTTGATCAACTCAATGCGGCTTTGAGAGAGCTGTTCGGGCAAACAACCGTGACCCGGGACTTGCAACTCGGCCCGACAGATGGTCCACTTCGTGCCATGCTGTTTCGAGTGGCGACGATACTCTCCGATGAGCAGGACGAGGCCGGCGGTTGGCGAATGCGGGTTGAGGGATCACCTGACCGTCTGCGTTTTCTTGAACGGCGTTTCGGCGCGCCAGAAATGCCTGAATGGACGAGCCCTGATGCGTCCGTGCTTCCATGAGGCCTTCGCCTCAACGCTTCCTAACCCCCCAAGAATGAGGCTGTCGTGATTGACTATAAGCTGGAGAAATGTAATGTCCTGGAATGAACCGGGTGGCAATAAGAAAGATCCCTGGAGTGGTCGTGACAATGGCGCGACGCCACCCGATCTCGATGAGGTTTTAAAAGGCCTCCAAGACAAGCTTGGGGGTTTGTTTGGTGGCGGCAAAGGACCCCGCAGTGGGCCAGCCTCCGGGCAACTGGTCGGGTTGGTTTTGTTGGTGCTCCTTGGGCTATGGAGCTTGACGGGAGTGTATGTGGTGGATGAAGGCAGCCGGGGGGTAGTGACCCGCTTCGGAGCCTATGTGGATACCACCTTGCCTGGACTTCATTGGCATTTGCCAGCGCCCATTGAAAAGATTGATGTGGTCAATTTAGAGCAGCAGCGCTTTGTTGAAATCGGTTATCGGTCCGGTGGCCGGCAGCAGTCACAGGGGGCGGTTCCAAAGGAGGCCTTGATGCTGACGCAGGACGAAAACATTATTGATATTCGTCTTGCAGTCCAGTACCAGATTAAGGATGCCAAGGCCTATCTTTTCAATGTCGCAGACCCTGATCTCACCTTAAAACAGGTCATTGAGAGTGCGCAGCGGGCGGTCATTGGCAAGAGCACCATGGATTTTGTCCTCACCGAAGGTCGCAGCAATATCGCTGATGAGATTAAGACGGAGATTCAGCAAACACTCGATGAATATGAGGCAGGGATCTCGGTCAGTAATGTCAACCTGGTGGATGCCCAGCCACCCGATGAGGTGCAAAACGCATTCGAGGATGCCATCAAGGCCCGTGAAGATGAGCAGCGCCTCAAAAATGAGGCCGAGTCCTATGCCAATGAGGTTGTCCCTAAGGCGCGAGGCGCGGCAGCACGCCTGGTAGAGGAGTCTGAAGCCTACCGACAGAAGGCCGTCGCAAGGGCGGAGGGTGAATCCTCCCGCTTCTTGAAGCTCTTGGCCGAATACGAGAAAGCCCCGGATGTGACCCGGGAACGGATGTACCTTGAGACCATGGGTGATGTCCTGGGTCAAACGGGTGCCATGGTGGTTGACGTCAAGAACAGCAATAACATGCTCTATCTCCCGGTTGATCGCTTATCGCGGACGCCAACCGACCCCGCCGCCCCCGCCGCGCTAAATGGCGGGCAGGAAGTGCCGGCCCCTCAGGAAGGGCCTGTAGCAGGGAAATCAGCGCGATCGCAATCCACCCGGGGTCGCGACATCAGAGGGCCAAACCATTGAATAAGAATAGCTTAATGCTGGGTGTCGGTCTCCTGGCTGTGATTCTCCTCTTCACCATGACCTTTACTGTCTCAGAGACTGAAAAGGTTATTGTGCTTGAGTTCAAGAAAATCGTTGGCACCGATTACGATCCGGGGCTTCATCTGAAGCTCCCTTATCGTCAGGTGAAGAAGTTCGACGACCGTATCTTGAGCTTGGAATCAAAGCCGGAACGATTTTTGACGTCTGAAAAGAAGAACGTCATCGTCGATTGGTTCGTTAAATGGCGGATCAATGATGTGACCAAGTTCTACACCGCGGTGGCTGCTGACAAGGTCCAGGCCAATATCCGCCTGGATCAGATCACCAAGGATGCGATGCGGAATGAATTCAGTAAGCGGACCATCCGGGAATTGGTGTCATCCGATCGAGGCCGAATTCAAGATGCCCTCACCACGATGGTCTCCCCAGCTGTCGCGGGACTCGGTATTGAAGTCGTCGACATTAGGGTCATGCGTATCGATCTTCCCGATGAAGTCAGCTCCTCGGTCTATCGGCGGATGGAAGCTGAGCGTGCTCGGGTGGCCAGAGAATTCCGTTCACGTGGCGCCGAGGCGGCTGAGAAAATTCGTGCTGAAGCGGACCGAGAGCGCGATGTCTTGGTGGCCGAAGCCCAAAAGACGGCCGAAATCAGCCGGGGTGAGGGGGACGCTGCGGCCTCTGATATCTATGCCAAGGCCTATGGGCGGAACAAAGAATTCTTCCAGTTCAATCGAAGTCTGATGGCCTATCGGCAAGCGTTCAAGGATGACCGAAGCCTCTTTGTCATGTCTCCAGACTCCGAGTTTTTCCAGTACTTCAAGAAAACCCGATAACCCCTATCCGTTGCGCCCCCGTCGCCCGAGAGGGCCCGGGGGCGTTTGTGTGAAGGAAAGCTGGTGAGGTGGCCAGTGATCCATTACCATCACCTCCACTGTGGACTTTGCTGAACTTTTGAACATGTTGACCCACGACCGCTGGCTTCTGCCGGAAGGCATCGATGATCTCTTTCCCCATGAGGCCCGCGCGCTTGAACAGCTTGGGCGGACGCTCATGGATCGCCTTTCCGTGTGGGGTTACCATCAGGTGATCCCGCCGATGGTTGATTTTCTGGATTCGCTGTTGGTCGGAACCGGGCATGCACTTGACCTTGAGACCCTGAAGCTCTCTGATCCGGTCAGTGGGCGACTGATCGGACTGCGTGCCGATATTACGCCACAGGTTGCGCGGATCGATGCCAGAACGGCAAAGGCGGGTGTTCCCTCGAGGTTTTGTTACCTGGGTGCGGTCATTCGTGGGCTATCGGGCCATCTCGACAAAACCCGGAACCCTATCCAAATCGGTGCTGAGCTTTTTGGTGATTCGAGTGAAGCGGCAACCACGGAGGTGATCCATCTGCTCCTCGAGACGCTGGCGCTGGTTCGGGTCGAAAACGTTCATTTGGATCTGGGACATGTCGGTATCTATCGCCTACTCGCCGGTGAAGCGGGTCTGAGTGAGGCTGAGGAATCTGAATTATTTGATATTTTGCAGCGAAAAGATCCTACGGATCTTCGGGTATTCCTGGCCGACCGGCAGGTGGCTCAGGGCCCCGCCGAATTGATCACGCGGCTTCTGGATCTCAATGGTCCTTTGGAGGTGCTTGATCGCGCCCGTGACACCCTCGCCCCGGGTGGTCCTTTGATTCTAAAGGCCGTGGACGAGGTTGCGAACATTGGCTGTCGTCTAACCGCTCGATTCCCGAGCCTACCCCTCCACGTGGATCTCGCTGAACTCAGGGGGTACCAGTATCACACCGGTATCGTCTTCGCCGCCTTCGTCCCCGGGCAAGGACAGGAAATTGCCCGAGGCGGACGCTACGATGAGATTGGCCAGGCCTTCGGTCACGCGCGTCCTGCTGTCGGTTTTAGTGCCGATCTTCGCATGTTGGCCAGCCTTTCGGCGCTCAAAGGTCAGTTCGAAAGCGTCGCCGCAATTTTTGCGCCGGCCATCGAGGATCCTCAACTGGAGAGGGCTATCAGCCAACTGAGGGATGAGGGCCAGATGGTCATTCAGTCCCTTGGTGGCCCCCATGAAACGGCCGAGCGCCTTGATTGCAAGGCCTCCTTGAGGCTACTCGATGGCCGTTGGCAAGTCATTCAAAACGATTAATACCTGGAAAATAAGCATGGGCAAGAACGTCGTCGTAATAGGAACCCAGTGGGGTGATGAAGGCAAGGGCAAGCTGGTGGATATCCTGACCGAGCGCGCCAAGGGCGTTGTGCGGTTTCAGGGGGGGCATAATGCGGGTCATACGCTGGTGATTGATGGCCAGAAGACCGTACTGCATCTGATTCCTTCGGGTGTGCTTCGGGAAGGCGTTAAATGCTACATCGCTAATGGTGTGGTGCTCTCACCGGATGCGCTGATGGAAGAAATTGGCGTTCTCGAACGTGCGGGTATTCCGGTGCGTGAGCGGTTGGTGATCAGTGAGGCCTGTGCCCTTATTCTGCCGATTCATATTGCCCTTGATCAGGCCCGCGAGAAAGCACGCGGTGCCAAGGCGATTGGAACCACCGGTCGTGGGATCGGCCCGGCCTATGAGGATAAGGTTTCAAGGCGGGGGCTTCGGGCGGGCGACCTCTTTTACCGTCACCTTCTCGAAGAGCGTTTGAGGGATCTTCTTGATTACCATAATTTTGTCTTGAGCCAGTATTTCCATGAGCCAGCCCTTGATTATCAGGAAGAGCTTGAAAAGCTCATAAAGATTGGCGAGGAAATCAAGCCGATGCTGGGGGATGTGGCCGGTGACCTCCATCGTCTCGGCGATGCGGGTGAACCGGTGCTCTATGAAGGGGCTCAGGGGGCTATGCTGGATATTGATCATGGGACCTACCCCTACGTCACCTCCTCGAACACGACCGCCGGCGGGGCCGCCTCAGGGACTGGCGTGGGTCCTCTTGAATTTGACTATGTTCTTGGGATCACTAAAGCCTATTCAACCCGCGTGGGTAATGGACCCTTTCCTACCGAACTGTTTGATGCGGTTGGAAGTCATCTCTCCAGCAAAGGGCAGGAATTTGGAGCAACCACTGGACGGGCCCGAAGGTGCGGCTGGTTTGATGCGGTGCTCATGAAGCGCTCGGCCAAGCTCAACAGCCTATCAGGGCTTTGCCTGACCAAACTCGATGTTCTCGATGGACTTCAATCTATCGGGATCTGTACGCGTTACCGTTATCAGGGAGTTGAGATCGATACCGTGCCGATTGGAGCTGAGGCTTATGCCCTGTGTGAGCCGGTGATTGAGACCATGCCAGGATGGTCTGAATCGACCCAAGGGGTGACCGATCTTGAAAAGCTGCCAAAGGCCGCCCGCGATTACATTCAGCGGATTGAATCCTTGGTGGGTGTGCCCGTGGATATCCTCTCGACAGGTCCTGACCGAAAGGAAACCATTATTCTTCATCATCCCTTCGATTGAAGGGTTTCCTATTGCTCTGATCTCAAGGGGTTTTCACCCCCCTTGAGATCAGAGCAGCCGAGAGCTCGTGATCATCGGGGATGATGGTGGCCGCTTTTAGAGATTGAGGCAAGAAAATACCTGGCCCTTGATCGCAGTAAGCCCGTTCTAAAGGACCTTTTCTGGTCCTCCCCATCGGGTCTTGATGCCGCCTTTGAATGCTAGAATTAGGGTCGAAAGCGATCGATCTTATCTTTCTTGGCCCCCATCCTGATTCTTCAACATGAAGTTACGCGCCTTCCTTTCGCTCATCCTCCTTTGGTTGATTCCGGCGATAGTCTTTGGTGACACTTTGCCCATCGAAAAGCCACTGGATCTTACCGGCTCGTGGGTCGGATTTTTCTCCCTAGGGGTCGTGGTGGTCGCTTATGTTGCGGCCATGCTGGAGGATGTGACCTTCGTCCGGAAATCCAAACCCATGCTGCTGGGCGCCTCCTTGATCTGGTCAGCGATCCTGTTGGTCTATCGCTTGAACGGCGATACGACGCTTGCGGTTGCCGCCTTTCGGAGCAACCTTGAATCTTATGTCGAACTGCTTTTTTTCATCATGGTATCGATGACCTATCTCAACGTCATGGAGTCGATGAAGGTCTTTGATGCCTTAAGGATTCGTCTGGTCAGTCTTAACTTTGGCTACCGGGCCCTCTTTTGGATCACGGGGCTCTTGGTCTTTTTTATCTCCAGCGTGGTGAATGGCTTGACCTCGGGGCTCTTGATGGGTGCTGTCGTCGTGGCGGTCGGTCGCGACAGTCCAAAGTTCGTCTCTCTGGCCTGCCTCAATCTCGTCATCGCCTGCAATGCAGGTGGCTCCTTCAGTCCCCTTGGCGGCATTTCGACCCTGTTTGTTTGGCAGGGAGGGGTTCTCCCTTTTACCGATTTTTTTAAGCTTTTCCTTCCCTGTCTGGTGAATTTTCTGGTGCCCGCGGCCATTATCAGTTTCGCAGTACCCAAGGGCCGACCTGAGATCATGATGGAATCGGTGGCGTTGCCACGCGGCACCAAGCGCATTATGTTTTTGTTTGGCCTCACCATTTTTCTGGCGATCATCTTTGATATGGTCCTGAAGCTGCCTCCGGCAGCGGGAATGCTCGCGGGTTTCTCTTTGTTAGAGTTATTTGATTATTACCTCATGAAAACCCCGGGGCGGGACTCTGATCGGTTGCATCTATTGTCAGAGGGCCCCGACTTTAAACCAAAAACATCCAGCCGTGATCAGGAACGTCTTGAGAGCTATGCTATTTTCGATAAGGCAGGCCATCTTGATTGGGATACTCTCCTGTTCTTTTATGGTGCAATGGTTGCGATTGGTGGCTTGGGATTCATTGGCTATCTTGATGCCATTTCCAGTTGGCTTTATGGTCAGCACAGTGCAACGCTTGCCAATATCCTTATCGGTCTCTCCTCAGCGTTTATTGACAATGGCACCTTGATGTTTGCTGTTCTCACGATGCATCCCCCTCTTGGCAAGGGAGAGTGGCTCCTACTCACGCTGACGCTGGGCGTAGGGGGGAGTCTCCTCGCGATTGGTTCAGCACCGGGCATTGGGCTTTTGGGGCTTACCAAAGGACGCTACAGCTTCCTCAGTCATATGCGCTGGACACCCGCGATTCTGTTGGGTTATGCCGCGGCTGTCGCCGTTCATTTTCTTGTTAATTCAGGCTCTTTTTAGGAAACGATGTATGACCAAGCCTTTAGGACACGTTCGATGCTGGGGGCGCTGGGTTTTGATGCTGAGCCTTCTGGGGCTTCAAGGCTGCGCCAGTCTCTATAAGCCTCAAAATGAGTCCATCACAAAGATCGATAACCATCAGGGGTACCGACTCTCGAACAGAAATAATGGCAACTATGGGGAGCATCTAATCTTTCTTGCCTTCTCAGGAGGGGGAACCCGAGCCGCGGCCTTGTCCTATGGTCTCTTGAAAGAACTCAAGAACACCAACATCTCATCGGGGGGGCAGACGGTCCGTCTTCTCGATGAGGTGGACAGTATCAGCTCAGTCTCTGGAGGCAGCTTTACTGCGGCCTATTACGGTCTTTTTGGGGAGCGCCTCTTTAGCGACTATGAATCCGTTTTTCTTCGTCAGAGTATTCAGGGAACCCTGATTCGGAACCTCTTTAGTCCCGTCTACTGGTGGAATGCGGCCTTTGACGGATTAGATCGCACGGAGATGGCGATTGACTACTACGATCGTCAGATTTTTGAAGGGAAGACTTTTCGGGATATTAATCTTAATCAGGGGCCCTACATTGAAATTAATGCAACTGATCTTGCGGCAGGCCAACGGTTTTCCTTTATCCAGGCGAGCTTTGATCTGATCTGCTCTGATCTCGATGATTTTTCCGTTGCTCGGGCGGTCACGGCTTCTTCCGCGGTCCCAGTGGCCTTCCCAACGGTCGTCTTAAAGAACTATTCAGGAAAATGCGACACCAGTCAGTCAAACCTCGTCCGCTATCTTAAGACGAGTGATCCGAACGATCTAAGGTTCAAGATCTTAAGAGCGCGCCTCGATTCCTACTTGAATGCAAAGGAAAGACCCTATATCCATCTGGTGGATGGTGGGATCGCCGACAACCTTGGGCTGAGGGCGCTTGCTGATCGCATCGAAACGCAAGGGGCCGGGTACTTTCTTCGAGAAGGCAAGCCGACCCCCAAGGACATTCTTGTGATCACGGTCAACGCACAAGTGAGGCCAGAGCGGGGCATGGATTATTCGGCTGAAAAGCCTTCGGTCCCAGAGACCATCGATGCCATGGCCGATGCCCAAATGTCACTTTACAATAATGAAACGAAACTGCTCCTCAAAAATAAATTAACCGAGCTCCAAGCAGGACTAAAGGCCAAGGGGCGTGACCTCAAAATTTATACTGCAGAGGTTGCTTTTGATTCGGTTGAGGCCAAAACCATGAAGAGCATGCTCAATAGCTTGCCGACCTCTCTCGAACTATCCAATCAAGATGTGGATCTTTTAATCGGGACGGCGTCACAATTGCTTCGGCAACAACCCGGATATCGGGATTTTCTCGCTGATAATCAGGGGCGGCGACAAGGTCTAGCGGGATCGAAAGCGCCTCAACCTAAGCCCTAAGCGCCACGTTAGAGGCGATTGATTCATCGTTCTGACATTCAGGCGGCCTAAAATTTTAGTGATTGGGCCGTCTGATGTTTTTACCCTTACATGAGTCCTTGAGCATGCGCCATCCTGTTTTTTCTCTGGTTGCCCTACCCAGCTTCTGGTTACTGTTGGCTTCGCTTCAGGGTTGTTCACTCCCCACGCGACAGACCGCGGTCCCTCAGGCGCTGACTCAGCAGGCCGAGATCCGAGGATTGCCGGGTATTCGTTATGTGGTCCGCTCTGAAGCCATGCCTGAACTGATGGCCGAGGGAATGGACAGTGTGCGAAAGGAAAAGGCCTATCGCCTAGAGCAGGGTCTCGTGGTGAACCCCTTGCCGCCGGCTTCTTTCCTGGCACTTTCAGGGGGTGGTGATGATGGTGCTTTTGGTGCGGGCCTACTGAGTGGTTGGACCAAGGCGGGGACTCGACCCGAATTCAAACTGGTGACGGGAATCAGTACCGGGGCGTTGTTAGCGCCTTTTGCGTTTCTCGGACCCTCACAGGACGGGGCTTTGGAAGAGGTCTATGCCCATTCCACCCCGGAGGATATTTTGGAGCCTCGGGCCCCTTGGGCGGCCGTGACTGATGATGCGATGGCGGATAACTCTCCTCTTGGCCGGCTTCTCGCGAAGCACATCACCACCGACATTCTCAAGGCCATCGCAAAGGAATACGCTAAAGGCCGCTTATTGCTGATGGCGACGACTAACCTTGATGCCCGTCAGGCGGTCATCTGGAATATGACCAAAATCGCCGCCAGCGGTCACCCCGATGCCCTGAAACTGTTTCACCAGATTATGCTGGCCTCCGCAGCCATTCCAGGGGCTTTTCCACCCGCGATGATCGATGTAATCGCCGATGGCAAGCCTTATCAGGAAATGCATGTGGATGGTGGGGCGATGGCCCAGGTGTTTGTTTATCCGCCGGCCCTCAAATTGGCCGATGTCGACAAGGAACAGGGATTTGTCCGACAAAGAAAACTCTATGTGATCCGAAATGCGCGGCTCGATTCTGATTGGGCCGAAGTGAAGCGGCAGACCATCACGATTGCTGGGCGCGCCATTTCATCGTTGATTCAGACCCAGGGCGCTGGGGATCTCTTCCGTATTTATGCGATTACTCAGCGAGATGGGGTCGACTACAACTTGGCTTACATCCCAGCCGACTTCAAGGTGATCCATGCCCGCGATTTTGATCCGCTCTATATGGGGCCACTGTTCCGCCGCGGCTATGACATGGCGGCGAAGGGCTATCCTTGGCAAAAGAAACCCCCGGGTCTTTAAGGGTCCCTATCCTTCTCTCTCATCGCTTCCTCCACCTGATGGGGGGCGAAGGGTTTCTTTAATGACCCCCGGCCTCGCCGGATTCTGTGGCGACCTTTTTGACCAGGGGCATGAACAGAAGAGCAATAAAGAAGACCAAGCCAAGAACGTGAAAGAGGGAGTTGATGGTCATGACTTCCGCTTCCCGCATGACGAGGCCATGGAGCTGTTTGAGGGCGGCCATCGTCACCGCCTCCCGAAGCTTCCCATAATGTTCTTTATTCCACTGGATCATCAAGGTGTTAGCCACGGCGAGACCGATGGCGCCGCCGAGGTTTCTCATCAGGTTGTAAAGACCGCTCGCATTCTTGACCTCTTCAGGCGGGAGCGTTCCAAGGGCCAGAGAGTTGATCGGCAGAAAGCAGAACATGAGGGCAAATCCCCGAAGGGCCTGTGGCCAGAAAAACTCCCAGTATCCTGACTCATGGGTTAGATTGCCATTCCACCAGCAACCCATCCCGTAGAGCATCAAGCCGGATGCCAGCATGAGTCTTGAATCCATGACCTTGGCCAAGGGGCCTGCGACGAAGGCGGAAACAAACTGGAAGACACCGACGACCATGATGTACTGACCAATCTGGAGACTGTTGAGCCCCTTTACGGCGGCCAGATAGACCGGCATGAGGTACATGATGGTGTAGAGGCCGATTCCAAGAACGAAACTAAATCCACAGCCAACGGCGAAATTGAAGTCGCGAAACGCCCGTAAGTCGACCATGGGGTAGGCGATGGAGAGTTCGCGGTAGAGCATGGCGATGCCTGATGCGATGGCGATGGCGGTAAAAAAGACGATCTTTGGGCTGTCGAACCATTCCATGCGGACCCCTTCCTCCAAAACAAATTGCATGCACCCTAAAAACACGACGATAAAAAAAATGCCGGGATAATCAATTTTTTTAAGGAGCCCCCAATCTGGTTCATCGACGCGAACGAAAAGCCAGGTGAGGAGGGTGGCGAAGAATCCGGGCAATAAATTGACGAGAAAGAGCGCCTTCCAGGAAACGGCATTGGTGAGATAGCCCCCTAGCACGGGTCCGGCGGTGGGTGCGACGGTCACGACGAGGCCAACCACGATGACCATCGTGGGCTGAAGCTTGGGTGGAAAAAGGGTATAGATGACTGCGAAGACGGTCGGGATCATGGCCCCGCCAAAAAGCCCCTGGAGTCCCCGGAAGATAATCATCGAGTTGAGATCCCAGGCGAGAGCGCAGAGAAGGCTCATGAGAGTGAATCCAGCGCAGGAGATGGCAAACAGGACTCGGGTCGAAAGTGCCCGGCTCAACCAACCGGAAAGAGGAATGATGACGACTTCGGCGATAAGGTAGGCTGTTTGCACCCAAGTGATTTCATCCTGGGTGGCGGAGAGACCGGCCTGAATCTGTTCCAGTGAGCTCGCGACGATCTGAATGTCGAGGATCGCCATAAAAATGCCGAAGACCATGGCGATGAAACCAACCCATTCACCAATCGACAGAGGCCGTTGAGGGCTCTTTAAGGGGCCCTGAGCCTCTTCACCATGATCGGCTGGACCAACAGCCTGATCCTCCATCATGGATTATTTGACTCGGACCTTGGCCATGGCTGAAAGACCCGGCCTAAGCATCGAGGTATCTGACTTCGGATCAAAGACGATCTTGACCGGAACGCGACGGACGATCTTAGTGAAGTTCCCTGTGGCGTTTTCCGGCGGTAGGAGGCTGAATTCGGATCCTGAGGCGGGTGCAAAGCTATCCACTTGGCCCTTGAAGACCTCTTCTGGATAGGCGTCGATGCTGATCTCAACGGGTTGCCCTGGCCGCATGTGTTCGATCTGTGTCTCCTTGAAGTTAGCCTCGATATAGAGTCCTTCGCTTGGGATCAAATAGGCGAGGATATTCCCGGGTTTGACTAACTGGCCGACTTGGACACTTCGATTACCGATGGTGCCGTCGATGGGCGCCAGAATCTGGGTATGTGCCAGCGAGATCCGCTCTATTTCAAGCGAGGCTTGAAGAGATTGAATACGGGCGCGGGCCTCATTGATTCGGGCATCAAGACTCACCAGTTGCCGTTGTGCCTCCTGATGAGCGGAGGTGACTTTATCCCGAAGCGCCTTGGCCTGCTTCACGTCGGCATCCGCGGTATCGTGGGTCTGGGTCGAAACCGCGCCTTCTCTGACCAGGTTGCCAAAGCGCTTAAGGTCTCTTCCGGCGCGGAGAAGGTCGGCCTCTGCGGAGGCAATATCGGCATATTGGGAGGATACCCGGCTCTTTTGGACCTCCTTGTCAGCTTCAAGGCTCTGGATCTGGGTCTTCTCTACCTGAATTTGGGCTTCACCCTCAGCGACCTTGGCTAGGAAGTCCCTGTCATCAATCGTCACCAATAGATCCCCTGGATGAACCCGTTGGTTATTCTCGAAGTGGACGCCGGTGACATAGCCTGATTCTCGAGGGCTGATCAGGGTCATATGCGCCTTGAGGTACGTATTGTCGGTGCTTTCGAAGGGAGCGATGGCGATCTGCCAGTAAATAAACCCAAGGGCACCGCTGGCGGCGATCAGCAGGCTGATGATGATCGACTTTGGAAAACGGGGTGGAGGCGGCATGGGGATGGATTGTTTTACTAAACGGTTCAGTTCATGATATGGACAAAAGTTTACTGATGCAAATACTTTGACGGCAACGAATGAGAACCCATAGCCCTGTCAAACGACAAGCCATTTTGGATAGCGCGCGACGCGAATTCCTGGCACACGGCTACTCCGGAACCAGCATGGAGTCGATTGCTGAGGCGGCGCCGGTGTCAAAGCCGACGCTCTACAGCTATTTTTCGAGTAAGCATGCCTTGTTCGCCGCTGTCGTGGTGGCTCAGTGTGATGCCTTATTCATGACCCTCTCCGAGGCTACATTGACCGAACCCGAGTCGGTTGATGGTCTCAAGGCTATTGCGGAAGGCTTTGTTGATTTGATCTACGCGAAGGACTCTTTGGCGCTTTATCGTCTCTTGATTGCCGAACAGCTCCAGTTTCCAGAGCTTGCGCCTCAGGTCTATCAGTCGAGCGCAGCCCCTGTCATTGAATCGGTTTCACGGTATTTGAGTGCCCTTGATCGGCAGGGCTTGGTAAAGATCAAACATCCGGGTAGTTCCAGTGAAATTCTTCTCGGTATGCTCCAAGGCGCCACGCATTTTCGCTGCTTGATCGGGTTACAGGAGGGTTTATCTCTTGATCAACGGGATACTCTGGTTGAGGGGGCGGTCAGCTTATTTTTAAAGGGGCATCAATCATGAGGCATGGGGTGATCACCCTTTTGGTTTTTGGGAGTCTTCAAGGATGTATGGTTGGGCCAGACTACCGGACGCCGGACCCCGTCTTGCCGGATCGTTGGCAAGCGGCTCGATCGAAAGATTTGGGGCTAAAACCGATCTCTCAGAGTCAGCTCAAGGACTGGTGGAAAACCTTTGATGACCCGCTCCTTGATCAGCTCATTGCGCGCGCTCAGCAAGGTAATCTTGATCTTAAAATGGCATTCACCCGCATTGAGCAGGCGAGAGCAGAACGGCTTGCAAACCGCGCTGACCTCTTTCCAAAGGTTGGTGCCCTCGCAATCCCGGCTCATTTTGACAACCTTATTCCTGGTTCAGGCCAAAGGGGATCCGCGGGTGGAACCAATTTTTTTCTGGCAGGGTTCGATGCGCTTTGGGAAGTCGATGTTTTTGGCCGCCTCAGGCGGAAGCTTGAAGCGGCCTCTGCGGTGACTGAGGGTGCTCAGGAAGATTACCGGGAGGCGTGGGTCATGGTCACTTCGGAAGTCGCCAGAACCTATACCGAATACCGAAATTTTCAGCATCAAATCAGGATCACCACGGCCAATCTTGAATCTCAGCGTCATACTTTGAAGTTGACGGAACAACTCTACCAAGAGGGGGTTGGAACGCGTTACGACGTCGCAAGAGCCAAAGCACAAACCGAGACGACCAGTGCGATGCTTCCGGCGATCAATGGTCAGCTGATTGCGGCTCAGCATCGCTTGGAGCTCCTCATCGGGGAAAAGCCAGGAGCTCTTCAAGTCAAGCTCTCTGCCCCGCAGAAGTTGCCTCAGACGGCCACTCGAAACCTTCTGACAAGACCCGCTGATACCCTTCGTTATCGGCCGGATATTCGGGGGGCAGAAAAGGATCTTGAAGCGGCTACAGCGACTCAGGGCGCCGCGTTTGCTGAGCTTTTCCCCAAAATATCGATCGCCGCTTTTGCAGGACTTCAGAATTCAGACCTTGAAAACCTTTTTCGGTCATCGGCCTTTTCCTGGGCCAGTGGCAGTGCCATCATGCAGCCGATTTTTAATTTTGGTCGGATTCGTGCTGGGATTGATCTTGCAGATGCGCGGCAAAAGGAGGCCTATCTCCACTATGAAAAGACGGTCCTTGAGGCTTTGGGAGAAGCTGAGACGGCCATGACGCGATTCCTTCAAGAAGAGGAGAGACGCCAGCAACTAAAGGGTGCCAT
>RFVA01000271.1 GCA_009922685.1 Gammaproteobacteria bacterium
CTGATCTGCTTCATGGCGCTAGTGCTCTATCGCGTCATGCGTATGCGACTTAAGGCCAATGGCAGTAAGGCCAGCCCCAGCACTGCGCTTGAGATCCTAAGAAGGATTCAACAGCATCGCGCCACGGTGGGCACCAAAGCCTTCACCGGAGTCACCAAAACCACCCCAGAACAGCTCGATTTATTCACCGCACTCGAAATAAAGACGCCAAAATAACCGCTGTAGTCACATTTTTCGACAGGTCAGCCTTGTTGAATCATAGGCTTACGTAACGAACTGCGGAATCTGGGAGCTTCGAAAGCGTGAGCCAGAAAACAGAAAATAAATGGGGATTTTCACGACCACGGCATGCTACAAAAGATCTGCAGCAGGGTGCGGCTTGTTGGATAGGTCTTTGAAAGATGAGGCCGGCGAATGGATTCGCAAATCTTTTAAATAGAAAACTGAGCGCCAATCTCAACAAGTCGGAACCCTAAATTACTAGTAGTCTTTCCCTTCTGCCATATAACGTTGCAGGAAAGTAAACTGATCAATTGGAACCTCTCGAGTCCCAGAAAACGGGTCTCCAAGAAGGAATACTGCATATAGATTCATCGAAACCATAAGTGCAACCATACCGGTCATTAATGATTGAGCAAAGGAGTCTCTCACCGAAAAGAAAAAAGTGAAGGCTATGTTTACAATGCCGCCTACGATCATTGTATACCACTCAATATTGGTTATCTTATAGTTTGAAAAGTTTACTCGCTCCCTTCGTCCCTCTTCAGCTGATATGAAAGATGAAATCATGTATTGATAGATAGTCTTTTGATTCTCTGTAACAGGCTCAATAGACTTAATGGATTTCCATATGTCTTTGAACAGGTTCCTCGTATTCTCGTGAGACTTACCCTGTGATAGCAACTCCCACTCATCAGAAATAACGCCGTCCACATATTTTTTTATGGAATTTTTGATCGCTGGCTTCTGCGAAATTGGCATAAGATCTGCGCCGGAGTAGACATGAATCAATGCCTCAGCCTCTTGCCCTACGTATTTTCTTGCATCAGTAAAGTTCTCAGAA
>RFVA01000272.1 GCA_009922685.1 Gammaproteobacteria bacterium
CTTTCAAAATGAGGCAAAGCCTTTTCAAAATCACCCAAAGCACCCATTGCATTCCCAAGACTGTTATGGGCATGCGCCTGATCACTATAAAGGGCCAATGATGATTCGATCATGGCGATCCCATTTTGCAGATCTCCCTTCTGCAAATAGAGGGTTCCAAGATTACTCAGGATGCGGTGATCTTCTGGGTAGGTTTCAAGGAGCAGCTGGTAGGCATCCCTCGCTGCATCCAGTTTTCCCGCTTGATGAAGACCAATAACCTCCCGAAAAAGGGGCGATGAAGCGTCAATAAGTTTTTGAGTGGGCTTTTCCATCTTCACTTAGCGGCATCGCGTGAAAATAATAGAGTGGATACCCCTGATCTCATTCATGCCCTTCAGCAACCAATCGCTGGAAGTAGTCCTGGGCTTTTAAGGTTTGATCCCTCTGATCAAGATGCTGAAGCAGCAAGGTAGCCAAATCATGAAGCTCATAGAGATCATGAGCTACTATGGCCATCTTTTCGATGGCTTCAGAGGTCATTGTGGCAACACAAGAAACATCCCTGGCATAGAGCGCATCCGTCCATAGCCAATGATGCCCACCACTGTTATCTCCCCAACTCAACGGCTTCAGATTCCTCGTTCCAATCCCGAGCATCTTGATAAAACGAAATCCAAGGCTACGAAGAAATTGGTCCACATCGGCAAATAGGGGTTGGCCCTCATAAAGTTCGATAAAACTAACTTCTGTATGGATGAAGCTGACCGTTTGAAGAGTTTTTGTGCCGTTTTTAAAAATCTCTAACTCCCCGCCTTGAACATCAATTTTGATATAGTCAGCACCTTGAGCCTCAGGCACCGAATCAAGGCTGACCGTTTAGACAGCATGCTCTTTCACCAGCGTTGTAAGTTCAGAAATATTGAAGTATTGCTCAAGAACGGGAGTATTGGGCTTATACAGCGATCCGGTTGCAAACCAATTGGTTTCATAGAAGGTTTTTTGGCGCTCTTCCGTTTGGAGTGGAAATCAGCATAACCTAATGGATCTTTTGGCCTAGCATTGAGATGATTTCGA
>RFVA01000273.1 GCA_009922685.1 Gammaproteobacteria bacterium
GGGATTGACCCTTTGAGGGAAGGGCTCCGGCAAACCCGGGGCGGTTCAACCCGATTTGATGAGCCTGTTAAGGATTGATGATAGTCGTCATCTGATGGGTGCGGTGAGACCTCAATATCCTGACCAGGCCAACGTACAGGTGTATCCATTGCACGCTTACTATGAAGTGACCCAATTTTCAACCTGTAACCCGGGAACTCGGACGAATTCGCGCTCATTATTCGTGACGATAATCCAACCTTCTGCGCGAGCATGTGCGGCTAACCAAAGATCATTATTCCCAATGATCTTTCCGATTCCCTGAAGCTCCGCTCGTATCTGGCCGTAATGTTCACCGGCCGATTCCGGAAGTTCATAGACCCCGACCGATTGAAGAAGGGATTGGATACTTCTCAAGGCACGTTCCCTAGATTGACTTCGTTCAGCGCCGTAACGCAGTTCGCCCAGTGTAATAACTGAGATAGCAAGCTCAGAGGCCGCGAGACGGCTGAATCTATCTCTTACCTCGGGCGGGTTGTGCTTTGCAATGTAAATACAGATGTTAGTGTCGAGAAGGTACCGGACACTCATTTAGAGGATCTCCCTCTCCTGTGGCGGGGTGTCCTGACGCCCATTGTCCATGAAGTCTGATGGCAATCCGACAAGGGCATCAAAGATTGCAGTTGCATTCCTCGGCATCGCCCGTAGGACGACCTCATCACCACGACGGTAAATTTCGACTTGGTCGACATCAAAACGAAAATTCTTGGGCAACCGAACAGCCTGACTGTTACCAGATTGAAAAATGCGCGCGAGAGTCATGAGCAAACCTTTGATAATGTGTATACGCTTGAGTGTATACCTTAGTGATCCGATCTATCAATAAACATGGGTCAAAAATACCAATTGGAGTTGCCCCCGTTTTATCGGTCAGGCTGAGGCCCTTTGAGCGCGAGCATGAGGAAAGCCAATTTAAGGGAATCGTGAGTGGGATTGACCCTTTGAGGGAAGGGCTCCGGCAAACCCGGGGCGATTCAGAGAGGCCCTACGTAGTTTGATAACGCGTAAAGCATCCGA
>RFVA01000274.1 GCA_009922685.1 Gammaproteobacteria bacterium
GCGGGACGTCTTGAAACCACCGTCATTGACCGGTTTACCCGCGATGGCAAGACCATTGCGGTGCTTGATACCGGTGTTCATCACCTTCCGGAAGTTTTTGAATACCAACGCCCTCCGACAATTAAGGAAGCATCGCCTCAAGGGCCTCATGAGGCCCTTTTGGTCGGGAGTAGCTGTTTAGCCGGAGACCTCTTTGGAAGTTACCGATTCGAGGCGCCCATCAAGGTAGGTGACCGGCTTACGATCTTGGACGTTGGGGCCTATGCGATGGTGAAGGCCAGTCGTTTTAATGGCTTTGATTTTCCAGATCTGGTGATTTTTGATGAAGAGGGTTCATTCGGCCCTGCCATCACGGGCGGTTATGAAGCCTACCGAGGCCAGTGGGGCCTTAAATAGAGGCTGGTGTTGTGGTGTTAAGGCCTCCATGGAGGGGATCGCTTCTAAGGGCGCTAGGGTTTTTAGTTTTGGCCTTCCTTGCGGGCTGCAGTTCAGCGCCGAAGGGGCCGCCCCAATCCCCTCCTTTGGTTTCCACCCCCCTTGATGTGGTTCGAGAGGCCCTTCATCTTTTAGATACTCCCTATCGATTTGGTGAGGAAACGCCGGAGCGTGGTTTTGACTGCTCAGGGCTGGTGCATTATGTGTATGGTCGCCATGGGATTCCTCTGCCTAGGACCGCCAAAGAGATGGCGCGTTTTCTTCAACCCTTGGAGGAAGACCTCAAGCGACCCGGAGATTTGGTTTTCTTTAATACCACGGGTAAACCTTTTTCCCATGTTGGGATTTACCTGGGTGAGGACCGATTTGTCCATGCCAGTAGCGCTCAGGGAAAAGTCATCGTTTCTGACATGCTGATGCCCTATTGGAGCGATCATTATGAAGGGGTTCGAAGGCCCTCCTTGGAATCCCCGGCCAAGGAAGAAACCATCGGGCGATGGATTCCCTAAAACCCAAGATGTACATTCATAGAAAAGCACTAAGCCATGAAAGCCATTGTGATGAGGTCCCCTGGAGGCCCGGATGAACTGATCTGGTCCGATGTCGAAACGCCGGTGATA
>RFVA01000275.1 GCA_009922685.1 Gammaproteobacteria bacterium
CGGAACGCTCCCACCTTACTCAATGTCGCCTACTGGCCGATCCTCTTTCATGATGGGCGGGAGACGGCCCTCGAGCAACAGGTCTGGGGTCCCCTTTTAGCCCCAAATGAGATGGGTAACCCCTCTGTGGGCGCGGTGATTGGGGCCTTACAGCATCTTCCAGACTATCAGGGCCTTTTTGAAAAGGCCTTTGGTGCTCCCGCGAGCATGAATACGGTGGGGGAGGCCTTGGCGGCTTACCAGAGGACCCTGGTCGCGGGTAATTCGCCCTTTGATCGCTGGTACTTCGGCCACGAGGCAGGCGCCATCAGTCTTGAGGCCCAGCGAGGCTTTGATCTCTTTAAAGGTCAAGCGGGATGCTCAAGATGCCACCGGATCAACCCGCCTGTGGCCCTGTTAACCGATGATGCGCTCCACAATACCGGGATTGGCTATCGCGCCAGTATGGGCCTTATGAGCGCTGATCGAACCCCCGTTCAAGTGGCGCCTGGCGTGACGTTTCTGATGGATACCCGACCGTTGGGCGCGGTATCAGGCGCGCCACCCTCTGATCTTGGCGCCTATGAATGGACCCAGAATCCTAAAGATCGCTGGGCCTATCGAACCCCTTCCCTTCGGAACGTCGCTCTCACCGCCCCTTATATGCATGATGGGAGTCTTCCGACCCTTGCGGCGGTTATTGATTTTTATCAGGCAGGCGGCGTTCAACATGAGGCCTTAGACCCCTTGATCAAACCCCTTAGGCTGACGCCTGAGGAACGGGCGGCGCTGGTTCTGTTTCTTGAAACGCTCACGAGTCCCCGCGTGCCTCTATTGGTCGAAGATGCCTGGAGTGCGCCGATGGGCGAGGAGGATCGTCAGGCCCTCAGAAAAGGCAGCCCAGCATCGGGAACTTTTCATTGATGATGACCCTCTCACTGTCTGGCATTTGCCGCTCAACCAGTGAGGGTCCAGATGGAACTGATATGTCTAAGTCTCATGATGGTGGTATTTCTTTTGATTGACCGGATCGCCTCACAGCCGGTCATGGAACCTGTTCGAATCCTTGAT
>RFVA01000276.1 GCA_009922685.1 Gammaproteobacteria bacterium
GAAGAGATAGAATGACTAGGATATGATCTAGATATCGCCCCTCATCATTCAGGAACCTAATCAGCGAGGAAGTAGGTGTATTTTTGAAGAGATCGAAGAAAATCCTTGGGGCATGATGTGGTGTCATGGTTAATACTTTAAGAAATATCCTGTCCATGATTGATGTAAGAATCGGATCTTTATGGGCAGGCCCTATTACAGCTTGAGATCTTAGCTTTTCTGAACAGATTCTCGCCCAACGCTGTATTCGTAGAAAAGCGTAACCGGTACTGGACCGGGCCGCACCAGAGATCAGTCCTGCCTTAACCCATCTATGATGAAATGTTCGGGATTGATCGGCTAGCCCCATCGGGATCACGCCTTTTTCAGTCCGATTGATCCTGAAGGCCTTCCCTGCAAGACGATCACTGATGATCTTCTCCAAGAGCGGCTTAAGACTTTCAGGGCCGATGCAGGTCGATGAGAATACTGTGTACTCCAATAACGCTTTGGTCTGACTCGTCGGTAATTCGTACATAAAACTGACAGGGTGGGTCTGATCCTCAATAAAATCCATCAAGGTAGCCTCATCAGAGTTAAATACAGGCATATCAGTTTCTATTTCATAGCCAATGAATACCTGCCAAAGCTGAGCGAATGATTCAGCAATCAGTTTATCTGTTCGGCTATCAACAACTTGATGGGTAGAATAAGATTGCCCGTCCAATCGTATGGCTATTTCTCCAGCTTCATTGAGCACATCCTCCTCGGAGATGGAGTGACCCAGTGCAATCGAAAATCGTGCATCATCTTCTAACCGCGAAAAACAATGTTGGTAG
This sequence comes from Gammaproteobacteria bacterium, assembly GCA_009922685.1. Lineage (GTDB taxonomy): Bacteria > Pseudomonadota > Gammaproteobacteria > Methylococcales > Methylococcaceae > UBA6136. Next base: position 819 of record RFVA01000276.1, read on the forward strand.
AACCCTAATGCATCAACCAGAGTGTATGGCTTCGAACCAAGCGAAAGTCGAAGTGACTCATCTCCCCTTCGAACGATAGCAATCGGCCATTGATGAGAAATCAGGTTTTCTGGGATGAGCGTCGCGTCATCCGGTGAAAAAAAACACCAAGATCTGTCTTTATCGTATTCGACCCTCCGGTCCACAAGGAGTACACGACCTTTGTAGTTTGGATTAGTTGAAAGATGGTATG
>RFVA01000277.1 GCA_009922685.1 Gammaproteobacteria bacterium
TATGATGTCTCAAGGCTCTTCGGAGGTTCCTGGGGCCGCCTTGGACTCATATTGGATGTCACCCTCAAGGTGCTTCCAAAACCCCGTTCCAGCCTGACCCTCATGGTCGATATCGAACAAGAAAGGGCTCTTAACTGGTTAAAGAGGGCTCGGAGTCAGCCTTGGCCCCTCGATGCCAGCTTCTTCCAAGGTGAGGCGGCTGGAACTTTGGCGCTCCGCCTTGAGGCGGGCCCTGAAGCCGTCAAGGAAGCCACTTCAGCCATCGCCAAGGAGCTCCCCGTGAGTATACTCGCCGCGGAGGAAGCCCTCGGGCTGTGGCGTTCTTTAAGCACTCACCGGCACGCAGGGCTTCAGTCAGAGAAAGAGCATCCAGTTCCCCTCTGGCGATTCTCTCTGCCCCCGAGTACAGAACCTCTGGCGATGACGGGGGAGTCACTGATTGAGTGGCACGGCGGACTTCGTTGGTGGCGAGGCTTTGGGGATCCTGAAGCGCTTGAGGCTCTGGCCCATGATCAGGGTGGATGGGTCATGCCGTTTGATGCTCAGTTTGCATCGCACGATCCTTTGAAACAGGAGACTGATCAGAATAGGGTCCATCGACGTTTGGAGGATGGCGTCCTGAAGGTCCTTGATCCCTTGGCGGTCTTTTCCTCGAGCTGAGCTTAAGCTTTCAATCAACAATGAAGACAAAAAGATGAAGCCTCTAGAGAGGATGCTAAGGAGAGAGGATGCGGAGAAGCTTCTCTCCCGGTGTGTCCAATGCGGTTTCTGCAATGCGACCTGCCCCACCTATTTGGCCACAGGTCTTGAGCTTGAAGGGCCAAGGGGCCGAATTGGCCTCATAAAATCCATGGTCGAAGGGCATGAGGTCAGCGCTAAAACCCAGCTCCATCTTGATCAATGCCTCACCTGTCTTAACTGTGAAAGTAGCTGTCCGAGTGGGGTTGAATATCGCCGGATCATCGATATTGGCCGCGCGTGGATGAAAGACCTTATCCCGCGGGGCATCGCCTCTCTGCTGCCTCGGGTGATAGTGTCTAAGATGATG
>RFVA01000278.1 GCA_009922685.1 Gammaproteobacteria bacterium
TCGACAAAGAGCACCAGCGATCGATTCAAAAGATCAAGGGCATGTTCGATCTGCAGCTGGAAGTCGGTGAGGAGTTCAATCCCCCCAGCCGCTGCTCTTTCTTCTTGGGACAATAAGGTTTCGAGCTGTTCAATTAAGAGAGGTCCTAAGGCATCATCGCCTCGACTGGGGTTGCCTACGCCGAGAATGAGGAGAGAAGGCGTCATCAATCGCCGCTTCAAGCGCTGCGTTTGAATCGATTGATCAGCGCGCCCTCCTCATTGAGGATCTCAAGCTCCAGGGGCATTTTCCCAAGGGCATGGGTGGCACAAGAAAGACAAGGGTCATAAGCCCTAATAGCCACCTCTAGATGATTGAGAAGGCCTTCATTAGGTTCCTGACCATTGAGGTAAGTGGCGGCCACCTGCCGAATCGATTCATTCATCGCCTGATTATTGCTGGTTGTTGAGACAATGAGGTTGGCCTTAACGACCAGATCCTCCTCATTAATCACGTAGTGATGAAACAAGGTGCCGCGGGGTGCTTCTATGACGCCGATCCCCTCAAAGCGTTTTTCGCCTTGAACCAGAAGGTCTTGGCCCAGAAGATCCCGATCTTGGAGGGCTCGTTCAATGCCTTCGGCGGCATAAAGGGCTTCAATCATCCGCGCCCAATGAAACGCCAGCGTGCTCTGGACAAGACCTCCCGCCCCTTCAAGCATAAAGGTTTGACGAGCAGCCTCAGCTAAAGGGGTATCGATAAAGCGTGCATTGTTGATCCTGGCTAAAGGACCCACCCGATACCAACCGGCTTCTTTCCCAAGCGCAATCAGATAAGGGAATTTCATGTAAGTCCAAGGGCGCACCTCCTCCCGAATCAGGTCGGTATAGGTCCTGTAATCGACATGATCCAAAAGCATGCCACCCAGAGCGTCTTTCACCCGAAGCCCCCCATGGTAGAGATCGAGTGCGCCATCCTCCCTGATGAGGCTCATAAAGTTCGATTGAATGAGAGCAAATTGCTCATGTTGCTCACGATGGGTTTGGAA
>RFVA01000279.1 GCA_009922685.1 Gammaproteobacteria bacterium
AGGGTGGGCTCTTCTTCTGCTACGAGGCAGGGCCCTGTGGTTTTGGCATCCATCGTCAGTTGATTGACCTTGGCTGGGACTGCCTGGTCGTTGCAACGTCTCTGATTCCGAGGAAGGCAGGTGATCGGGTTAAGACGGACAGGAGAGACAGCATGATGCTGGCAAGGCTCTTGAGATCCGGCGAACTAACCGGTGCCTGGGTGCCTGACGATGGTAACCGCCCCATCATCTAGGTGCTTTCGGGGGCTAGTGATCTCCTGAACAATTCAGCCTTCATTATTTGGAGGGCTAAACATGACGGAGCGATCTATTTTTTGGCGGCGACATCTCGAGGCCATTCATGCTGAGGGTATTTCAACCGTAGCCTATGCCGAGCGCGAAAGACTTTCCCTGGGGTCATTGTATCAATGGCGGCAGAAGCTAAAGTCTGATTTTGGCATTCCGATTTCACAAGCGCCCAGCTCTTCATCTGGTTTCGTCGCCGTCAGGGTCACCGAGCATTATGAGGCGAATAACTCATGGTCACTCAGGGTCGGTGACCTAGAGATCCATTTGCCCGGCCACCCTGATGTGAAATGGTTGGCCTCATTGGCGCTCGAGCTCCAGGGGCGGGGGATCTGATGCATCCAGGCTATGAGCCTGATCAGATCTTCCTCTATCGAGATCGTGTTGACTTCCGAAAGTCGATCGATGGGCTGGCTGCGATCGTGGAAATGGAGCTTGGGATGAATATTTTTTCGAGTTCCTTGTTTGTTTTCACGAATCGGCATCGGGACAAGATGAAGATCCTTTACTGGAGCAAGAATGGCTTTTGCTTGTGGTACAAACGTCTCGAGGAGGAGAAGTTTGCCTGGTTGAAGGGGGTCGATAGTCCTTCTTGCGCTATCACTCAAGAGGAGCTGAAGTGGCTTCTTGAGGGCCTCGATATTTGGGCCTCTAGGCCTCATAAATCATTGATATATAGAGCTAATATCTAGGATTCGCGGTATAATGAGCGCATGCAAAAAGGCGCTCAGAATTCC
>RFVA01000280.1 GCA_009922685.1 Gammaproteobacteria bacterium
TTCATAATTTGTTACCATTCGCGCTCAAATTTAAGCGTTCCACGTGGTGACATTGTACTACCAGAGGCCTCTCAAAGTGAACTCGAACGACACCGCTAAAGCCTCCAGCATCGGCCCTGGAACAGATTTAGACCCTCTTTTCCAGCGTTTTCTAGGCGCGCGCCACCATGACCCTTTTGAGGTTCTCGGGCGTCATGGGGACCAGGGCATGGAGGTGTTCCGAGCCTTCCTACCCTTTGCAGAGCGGGCTCGTATCGGCCTTGAGGGCCCAGAGCTGGTTCGAATCCCTGGGACCGATCTGTTTGAGGCGAGGATCAAACTCGGCAATGCCATTCCACAACACTACGTCATCACGTGGGAGGACAAAGCCGGTGGTCATGGTGAGCAGATAGACCCCTATACGTTTGCTCCCTTCCTCTCGGACTTTGACCTTTACCTCTTTGGCGAGGGGCGCCATCATCACATTTACCGAATCCTCGGCGCCCATCCGATGACCCTGAATCATATCTCAGGGACCGGCTTTGCCGTTTGGGCACCCAATGCCGAACGGGTCAGTGTGGTCGGGGACTTTAACGGCTGGGATGGTCGGGTTCATGGCATGCGTTCACGGGGCAGCAGCGGAGTATTTGAGCTATTCATTCCGAATCTCCCCGCAGGAACCCTCTATAAGTTTGAGATCCGAAACCGTCAACACGAGACCATCCTCTTAAAGACGGACCCTTATGGGCAACGGTTTGAACTTCGGCCTGGAACGGCATCCATCACCGTCGAACCTGACCATTACGACTGGCAGGACCATCGGTGGACCGAAGCAAGAGCTAAAAGAGACTGGCTCAGTGAGCCGATGTCGATCTATGAGGTCCATCTCGGCTCCTGGCGGCAGCCCCCTGAGGGAGGCTTCCTTAATTACCGAACCCTGGCCGAAGCCCTGATCGCCTATATCAAGCCCCTTGGATTTACCCATCTTGAACTGCTGCCGATCACCGAGCATCCCTTTGACGGGTCCTGGGGCTATCAAAC
>RFVA01000029.1 GCA_009922685.1 Gammaproteobacteria bacterium
GTTCCTTCCCGTTTCGAGCAGGACAGCGGCCTGCCTCGGCCACATCCAGGTCGCCACCCCGGCACACCGGCACTGAGGGATCTTCCGCCTGAATTTCAGAGCCGCGTTCCTGATTTTAGGATTACGATGTTCGCCTATGCCGAACGTCCCGAGGAACGTTTCGTTATCATCAATATGAAAAAGCTAAAGGTGGGTGACCTTCTTCCAGGAGGCCTCTTACTGATCGATATTGAAGCGGAACATCTTGTGGCAGAACTGGATGGCCAAAAGTTTTTGATACCACGCTTTTGAGTTTTTATTCCCTTTACACTTTTGTATGTACAACAGACGCCATCTGATCGCTTTCAAGACGATCCTCGGTAGGGAAGTCTTTCGTTTTATGAGGATTTGGCCGCAAACCGTCTTGCCGGCAGCGGTCACAACATCCCTCTATTTTTTGATCTTCGGTCAACTGATCGGGAGCCGGATTGGTCCCATGGATGGCATATCCTATATGGATTACATCGTGCCAGGCGTCGCTCTGATGTCGGTGATTACCAACGCCTATAGTAACGTCGTCGCTTCCTTCTACTCTTCAAAGTTTCAAAGAAACATTGAGGAGCTCATCACGGCGCCGGTGCCTCCCTCGGTGATCCTTTTGGGATACGTCGGTGGCGGTATTTTTAGGGGGCTCGTCGTAGGTGCTCTGGTGACCGGGATCGGGTTGCTCTTTTCCGATCTCACCTTCCTGCATCCTTGGGTGATTATGACCGTCTTTATTTTGACCGCGGGGCTTTTTGCACTGGCGGGTTTTATCAATGCGGTTTATGCCAATAGTTTTGATGATATTTCTATCGTTCCTAATTTCGTTTTGACTCCTCTGGTTTACTTGGGCGGGGTTTTCTATTCCATCGATCTATTGCCCCCATTTTGGCAGAAGGTCTCCCTTGGGAATCCCGTGCTTTATATGGTGAACGCCTTCCGCTACGGATTCATCGGGATCTCCGATATGCCGGTTCTTGAAGCGCTGGCCGTAATCGCTGTGTTTGTCTTCTTGCTGACGGTCTGGGCGTATGGGCTGTTGAGGCGGGGGACGGGCATCAAGACCTAGTGGCGGCTAGGAAGAGAAGTTGCTCTGATCAAGGTGTTTGAGCGTTGCGCGAGCGATTCGATGATGGGTATCAAGCTCTAGGACCATGTCAGCACGCTCTGGCAGCGTCCACTGGGTATGACGAGTGATGCGTTCGTAATGCTTGATAAAGCGATCAATCGCTTTTTCATCCATTAGACCAGGCAGGCCCTGAGGTCCGGTATCCTTGAGTTTTTGTTCCTGCAATAAGCGCCACTCGAACACCTTGTCGAAGGCCGGAATCCGAAGCACAATCAGGGCGTTGAGGCGCTCAAAAAGGGTCTGGTAGTCCATTGCAAGGGCTTCATTCGCGTAACGTCTCCAATGGCCTTCTGAATCCTCGAGCCTTTCAAGCTCATTGATGGGTTCATCCAGCGCCGAAAGGGTTTCAGGCAAGGCGCCGACACACCAGCCTTCGAAAATAACGAGATCGGGTCGTCCTACAAAAAGGGGCCAATCTTTGGTTGGTGAGCGATCGTCTAAGCGCTTGTCGAAGTGTGGCAACGGAGTTTCGCTCTGTGGGCCCGCGGCCATCAGTTGATCAAAAACCCGAAGGCCAAGGGCGACATCATGGGTGCCAGGAACTCCCCTTGTCATGAACAGAGGGTGGATCGTTGCCGCCATCACTTCTCTTTCCGCCCGTGTCTTATAAAGATCATCCAGTGAAAGCACGGCACACCGCCATCCATCGAGATACTGAAGGACCCATGATAGCGCCGCGGCTAAGGTCGTTTTACCGGATCCCTGGGGGCCATTGAGTCCCAAGAAAAAGGGGGTTTGAGTGGTTCGTTGTTGAAGCCAGGCGGCCATGCCGATAGCCGTCGTACCAAGATTAAACAGGGCATCCAAGGACAGGTGGTGGGGGGCCATGGCGATCGTGAAAGGCTCCCGAATGATCTCCCAGCGGGACTCCAGTGTCTGCCTTAAGAGGAGGCTATCCGGCCAATCAGGTGTTGGCATCAGATTCAGACCACCCGGTTCGGAGGGCTTTCTCCCTTAAAGAACGCCTCCAGATTGTCGATCACCATCATGCCCATCGCGGTCCTTGTTTCTTCGGTAGCGCTGCCGAGGTGGGGAAGGAGGGCGACGTTGTCGAGCGTTAGAAAGTTAGGATCAAGTCGCGGCTCACCTTCATAAACATCAAGGCCCGCGGCGGCTAGATGATGATGCCGGAGGGCATCGATCAACGCTTGACTATCGATAAGATCACCTCGTGCGGTGTTAATGAGAATGGCCTCAGGTTTCATTCTGGCCAGTCGTTCCCTATTGATGAGATGACGATTAGCCGCACTGCCTGGGCAGTGAAGGCTTACGATGTCAGCCGTTTCAAGGAGTGCTTCAAGACTCTCCATTTGCCGGGCGCCAAAGTGGTCAAGATCCGCTGTTGGCACTGGGCGGGGTGCATAGACCAGGATGGGCATGCCGAAGCCAAAATGGGCCTTTCTCGCCATGGCTTTTGCAATACGGCCGAAGCCCACGAGCCCTAAAGTCTTACCGGTCACCCGAGTGCCTAGAAGATGATTAGGATGCCATCCGGCCCACTGACCCGAACGGACCAATCGCTCCCCCTCGCTTGCTCGACGGGCAGCCATGAGGAGCAGAAGCATCGCAATGTCTGCCGTACACTCGGTCAAGACATCTGGGGTATTGGTGACGGTGATGGAACGAGATTTTGCGGTCTCGATGTCGATATGGTTAAAGCCGACGCCAAAATTTCCAAGGATTTGGCAGCGAAGAGGCTCCACCGAGAGAACCTCCTGAGGGAGGGCGTCAGAGACGGTGGGCAGAACGGCATCATAATCTTTAAGCGCCGCCTTCAGTTCGGCGGGGGTCAAAGGGTGATTGTCTTTGTTCAGGGTGACATCAAATTGCTCTAGGAGCCTTTCTTCACAGGCGATAGGCCACCGCCGCGTCACCAAGACCTTGGGTTTCGACATCAGAACCTCCGAGCGCCATCCAAGAAGATAGGAGTGGGGGTAACAACGAGGCGTCTTCTCATGAAGACGCCTCGACGAAGGCTCAGCCCCTTGGAGCGAGTGGGGCCGCGGTTTTTCGCCAATATTCAGATGCCGCAGCGATACCGCTACCCGGGGTCACCTGAATGCCGGCATCGCGCATAGCCATTTCTGATCCGACGATGGCGCTCGAGAGCATCAATTCATTGAGATCGCCTAAGTGACCAATGCGGAAGACTTTGCCGAGGACTTCAGACAGCCCCGCGCCCAAGGAGAGGTTATAGCGATGGTAGGCGTAATGCATGACATCACGCGCATCAAAGCCTTCTGGAACCACGATGGCGGTCACACTGTTGGAGTGCCACTGTGGGCCTTTGGAACAGGTTTGAAGGCCCCAGGCGGCAACCGCCTGACGAACCCCTTCGGCCAGTCGGGCATGACGCGCGTAAATATTGTCCATTCCTTCCTCGAGCATCAGCTCCATGGCTTTCTTGAGGCCATAAAGGAGTGGAATAGAGGGCGTGTAAGGAAAATAGCCGCCGGGGTTATGGACCATATGGTCATAGATATCGAGAAAAGCGCGGTGACAGGTTGCATGTTCACGCGCCGCTAGGGCTTTCTGGCTAAAGGCAAGGAGGGCAAGGCCAGCGGGAAGCATGAAGCCTTTCTGTGTCCCAGCCAAGGCCACGTCAATCCCCCAGTCATCGAAACGAAATTCGAGAGAACCGATTGAACTGACGCCATCGACAAAGAACAGAGCCGGGTGGCTGCTGCAATCCAAGGCCTTACGGACGCCCGGAAGGTTGCTGGTGACACCCGTTGCGGTCTCGTTATGGCAAATCAGAACGGCTTTGATTTCATGCTGTGAATCGGCCTTGAGGCGATCTTCAAGATGGTCGAGAGGAACCCCTTCACCCCAGGGAATCTCATGAAATTCGACATCCATCCCAAGACGCTTAGCAAGATCGATCCAAAGGTGGGTGAACTGGCCGAAGCGGTACGCTAAGACCTTATCGCCGGGTGACAGCGTATTGGTGATGGCAATTTCCCAGCCAGCGGTTCCGGTGGCTGGGAAAATGAAGCACTGGCCCTTTTCAGTCAGAAAGACTTTTTTTAAGTCTTCAAGGAGTGGCTTGACCAGTTTCGGGAAATTCGGTGAGCGATGGTCCTCTGAAGGAACATGCATGGCACTCAGGACCACGTCCGGAATATTAGTAGGGCCTGGAATATAGAGATGATTGCGACCTGGCATCAGGATGTCCTTGGGGTTCTGTTGGAGAGGAGGGTTGTCTTTGACTAGGGCCTTCAGGGGTTCGCCCGTTGACCTTTGCACGATGGCCTCACATGATGCCATAGTGCGCTTTTAGCCTTCAAGTCGAGGCTTTCGTGTGCCATCAATCGACGTGATTTAATTTCTTTTTCGAATCAATCTGAGGCGTTCCCATGAAGCCATTCAATCTCTTCTCCCAAGGGCAGGCTTTAACCGTCCGTTCTAGAGCCTGGGTCCTCTGGCTCATCCTCATCGCCTCCTTGACCGGATGCGCGATGGGTCCCCCTAAAGGGGTGAGTGCGGTAACTTCCTTCGATGTGAGCCGCTACACCGGAGTTTGGTTTGAAATTGCCCGACTCGATCATCGCTTCGAGCGAGGACTGACCGATATCCATGCCACTTATAAAGACGACGGGGATGGTAGCCTTACGGTGATTAATCGTGGGTTTAGTTCTGAATCAAACACATGGCAGGAGGCGGTCGGTCGAGCCTTTTTCCTCCGAGATCACACAGTAGGTTCTCTAAAGGTCAGTTTCTTTGGCCCTTTTTATGGGGGATACCACGTGGTCGCCTTGGATCAGAAGGACTATCGTTGGTCTTTAGTGATGGGTCCTGATCGAGATTATTTTTGGATTCTAGCTCGAGACCGCCACCTTTCACCCTCCCTTAAGGCGGAGCTCTTAAGCCGTGTTAGAGGTCTTGGGATTTCAGAAGATCAATTGATCTGGACCCCTCAGGAACGGACTGACTTTTAAAGTCGGTGCCAAATGGGTCACTTTGCTAGGTACATTGGGATCGACTATTCAGGCGCCGGGCTTCCAGATCAAGGACTTCTAGGTCTCAGGGTCTTTGAGGCCTATCCTGACGAGAGGCCCGTTGAAAGGCGCCCCAAGAGGAGCATCCACCCGCACTGGTCCCGGCGAACTCTGGCCTATTGGCTGACGGAGATCCTCTTAGAAGGCCCGCCGGCATTGGTTGGGATCGACCACGGTTTTTCATTTCCCATGGCCTATCTTGAGTCCTATTCCTTGGAAGATGGCTGGGATCAAGCGCTGGATGATTTTGTAAAGGTCTGGCCTTGCCATCTTGAGGGGGTATCGGTCGAATCCCAAAGGTCTCAAAATGCAAGGGTCGGGTCACCGCGCTGGCGGCGCCAGACTGAAATCGTGGCCGGTGCTAAATCGATCTTTCACTTTGATGTGCCAGGATCGGTCGCCAAATCAACCCATGCCGGACTGCCTTGGCTGCATCACCTTCGCCGGTCTTTTGGAACCCGTATCCATTTCTGGCCGATGGATGGTTTTGAGGTCCCTGAGGGTGGTTCTGTCCTGATCGAAGCCTATCCTTCTTTGTGGAAGGGGGTTCAGGGGGAGATAGATGGAACGCCTGATCAAAAAGACGCTTACGCCATCTCAAGGATGCTTGAGACCTTGGACCGGACAGGAGGACTCAAAGCCTTATGGGGCCCGCCCCAAGACCTTTGGATCCGGAATTTAGCCCTCAAGGAGGGCTGGATTTTTGGGGTTCCTTTTTCCTAAGCGATGGGCCGAAGTTTTACGCTTCTGGCAGCCAATGCTGAAGGAGTCTTCCAAGATCTGCCATACCCTGCTTGAGGTTCGCCTCAATGTCGGCCATGGTGATGGCGCCCTGCTGTTTGCCAGCGCCCCAGTTGGCGACGACGGCACACACGGCATAATCGAGTTCAAGTTCACGGGCCAACGACGCTTCAGGCATCCCGGTCATTCCAACGAGGTCACAGCCATCCCGCTCCATCTTGAGGATTTCAGCGGGGGTTTCAAGGCGGGGCCCTTGCGTGCAGCCATAAACCCCACCGGCAACGACGGCAACGCCGGCGCGTTCGGCGGCAACGATCAGCGACTGGCGCATTGAAGCGGTATAAGGTTCGGTGAAATCGATATGGGTGACATGGTCGAGATCCACATCGAAATAGGTATGAGCACGCCCATAGGTGTAGTCGATCAATTGATCTGGAATCGCGATGACCGAAGGGCCCATGGCCGGAGTGATCCCCCCGACCGCCGCAATGGCGAGGACACGTTGGACGCCGGCTTCCTTCAGAGCCCAGAGATTGGCCCGGTAGTTAATCTGGTGGGGAGGGATCACATGCGGGTTGCCATGGCGTGCCAGAAAGACGACGGATTGGCCAAAGAGGGTGCCATAAAGAAGGTCTGCGGAGGGTTTTCCAAAAGGGGTTTCACACCCTTTCTGGTGTTCAATCTCAAAATGTTCGGGATGGGTAAGACCGGTCCCACCTAAGATGGCTGTCAGTGATGTCATAACGCGGTGATCCAAGTTTCAGGCATTAATAAACCGTCTGGCAGGCATAAACTCCGGGCCAGTTGCGGAGATGATTCTTATAATCGAGACCATACCCGAACAGATAGTGGTTCTCTGTGACAAGACCTACAAAATCAGCGGTAGCAGGCTTTTCTTTGCCGATCATCTTATCGACAAGGACGGCTGAGAAAATCGCCTTGGCACCCTCTTGTTCACAGTATCGAATGATCTCGCTGAGGGTAATGCCCTCATCGAGAATGTCATCAACCACTAAGACGGTCCGGTCCTTGAGTGAGAGGCTTGGCCGCAAGGTCCAGGTCATGGTGTTTCCTGCGGTTGCGCCCTGATAGCGCCCGGCCTTGACCGAATCCACCTCGAGGGGGAATGGCAGATGAAGGAGGAGCTCCCCTGCGAAAAAAATACCCCCATTGAGGACGGTCAGAATGATGGGGTGCGCTTCTTGAAGTTCTGCCGTGATCTTCGCGGCCATCGTTTGTATGGCCTGATGGATCTCCATGTGGGAGTAAAGGCAGGTGGCTTCATCAGCAACGCGTCTGATTTCTTCGAGTAGGGTCATGATTCACTGCTCGCTAAGGGATTGAAGGCGAGGGGCTGCGGATTGCCAACGAGGATGGTTAAAGAGGTCCTCTTTGGCGATGTGGCAATGGCCGCGGAGCCGGTTTAGCCGGACTATTCTTGAATCGTTCGGCAACGGGGTGCCTATGGCCTCAAGAACCGCATCAGCACTCCCAGGAGCATTGCATACAAGCACCATATCGCAACCTGCCTCAAGAGCGAGGATGGCCCGATCGATAGGGCCGCCGGCAAAAGCGGCGCCTGCCATCGAAAGATCATCGCTGAAGATGGCCCCCTGAAACCCGAGTTGTTCTCTGAGGACTTTCTGAATCCAATAGGAGGAGAAGCCGGCCGGTTGCGGGTTGACGGCATCGTAAATCACATGGGCTGGCATGATGCCTTCGATACCGGCGGCGATCAAGTCGGCGAAGGGAAGGAGATCCCAATTCTCGAGCTGTTCGAGGGTCCGATGATCCACTGGCAAGGCGAGGTGCGAATCTTCGACCACCCCCCCATGACCAGGAAAATGTTTGCCGACGGCGGCCATGCCGGCGGCCCGCATGCCTCGAACGAAGGCGCTCGCAAGGCGCGATACCGTGGCAGGATCGCGGCCGAAAGCACGGTCGCCAATGACCTGACTGATCCCTGATTCAACATCAAGGACCGGTGCAAAGCTGAAATCGACCCCTACGGCAAGACATTCGGCGGCCATGACCCATCCCGCATCTTCGACCAGCTCAAGATCATTAAGGCGTTCATAGGCCCCTGCTGGCGGCAACCTTGTAAAACCATCACGAAACCGTTGGACGCGACCCCCCTCATGATCGACAGCAATCAGGAGGGTGGGTCTGATGGCCCGAATGGAGGCAATGAGGGCTCGAATTTGATTTGGGGACGTGTAGTTTCTTCTAAAAAGAATCACGCCGCCGGTTGCTGGATGTTCCAGCCGGAGCTGTTCATCTTGGGTGATGTCAAAGCCTTCAATGTCGATCATGACAGGGCCTTGTAAAAGGCCGGTCGATGGCCTCGGGTTCACATTCATCGGCGTCTAGGGATACTTATTGCTGGGTGGCTTGCTGCTGTTGGCGCTGGCGTTCTTGCATGCGCTCGAGTTGTTCTGGGCTTGCTTCTGTTTGAAAGCGCGCCTTCCATTCAGCGTAGGGCATTCCGTAAATGAGCGACTGAGCTTCTGGATAATCGATGCTCATGCCTCGTTCGTTGGCTTCGGCGCTATACCATTTGGCAAGGCAGTTGCGACAAAAATCGGCTAGGAGCATTAATTCAATATTCTGCACCTCAGGATGACTTTCAAGGTGTCTGAGGAGGCGCCTGAAGGTTGCGGCTTCGATTTCAGTGGTCGTTTGAAGATCCATGGAAGAGGATACTCTCTCTGGGTGTGGGCGGCCGGATAATCGGCCCAAGTGAAAGGAGTTGCCGAATGAGGTCAGCTTCTGAGCTATAATCATGACACAAATCGGGTGTCAGTCTTCCTGAGTGTGGTGACGACGATTCAGGATCTGACCACACCGATGGCATGTCGCTCTTTATTTTAAGATCACCTTATCTTCATGATGCCCTAGGGCCATTTCGAACCTATGAAACTCCTGGTCGATTTTTTTCCGATCGTTCTTTTTTTTGCGGCCTATAAGTTGGGTGATATCTATATCGCTACGCTGGCGGCCATGGTGGGCTCGGTTCTTCAGGTGGCCTATATTTGGCTTAGAACCCGAAAGGTCGAGACGATGCATCTCGTTTCCTTGGTGCTCATTGTCGTGTTTGGGAGTGCGACCTGGTTCCTAAAGGATCCTAATTTCATCAAATGGAAGCCAACCGTACTTAATTGGCTGTTTGCGGTGGTTTTTCTTGGAAGCCAATGGATCGGCCGAGAGCCCATTATCCAGCGAATGATGGGGGCGCAGATTGAGCTGCCGCCACCCATTTGGCGCCGGCTCAATCTTGCCTGGACGGTCTATTTCGTGGTGATTGGAGTGATCAATCTTTACGTGGCTTTCAACTACGAAGAAAGTGTCTGGGTTAATTTCAAGCTCTTCGGGATGCTTGGTTTGACCATTGCTTTTGTTCTTTTGCAGTCGGTCTTTTTGGCTCGCCACCTTTCGCCGTCGGCGTCGCCGATCAACGAGGACTGAGCATGTTGTTTGCCATCATGGCCGAGGATCGTCCTGGAACCCTGGACCTTCGGCTCGAAAACAGGCCAGCCCATTTAGCAAAGCTCAGGTCATTGCAGGAGGCGGGGCGTTTGGTCCTCGCCGGCCCGTTCCCTGCCGCTGAATCAGAGGACCCTGGTGATCTCGGTTTCAAAGGCAGCTTGATTGTTGCAGAATTTGATAGCCTTGGTGAGGCCGAGGCCTTCCTAGCCGCGGATCCCTATCAGCGGGCAGGCGTCTTTGCCGAGGTTCGTATTTACCCCTTTAAGAAGGTCTTACCCGCATGACTCAACGGATTGAAACCATCAAGGCGCTGCTTCAGCATTCGCTGCATCCTCAGCATCTCGAGATCATTGATGACAGTCATGCGCACGCGGGGCATGCCGGCGCTATGCAAAGCGGTGGCGGCCACTTCACTGCTATCATCGTTGCAGACGCCTTTGAAGGCAAGACGCTGGTTCAGCGCCATCAGCTGGTCTACAAGGCCCTCGGGGATCTGATGCGGAGCGATATTCACGCCCTCATCATTAAGGCGAGGACCCCTTCTGAAGCATCGTGAAAGCGATGTCCATTGTTTCTTTTTCTTTAAACCATAGGTATTGACGAATGAATAAAAACGTCCTGGTCTTTGCAGGTGCCTTCGCCCTATTGGCAACAGGCTGCGATAAATCACCTTCAACGGCCCCTCAGGTGGTCGCCACTGGAGAAGTGGTTGCGACGGTGAATGGCAAGGCCATTAGCAAGAGCGCCTTTGAAATTCTGTCTGATGAAGTCAACGAGCGTCGGGGGGCTAACAAAATCCCGGATGACAAGATTGTCGAAGAGCTCATCAAGCGCGAACTCCTGAGCCAGGATCTTGCGAAGTCGGATGCGGCTAAGGACCCAAAATTTGCAGCCAAGCTTGAAAACGCGCAGCGCATGCTGATGTCTCAGGCCGCTGCTGAGCGATTCATCGAAACCGTTCAGGTCACCGATGAAGATCTCAAGAAAGAGTATGACGATCGCGTGGGTCCCATGAAGAATGCGGAATATCGCGCTAAGCATATTCTGGTAGAAACCGAAGCGGCTGCTAAGGAAGTGATCGCAAAGCTTTCGAAAGGCGAAAAGTTCGATGCCCTTGCAAAGAAGCTTTCAAAGGATCCAGGTTCTAAAGATAAAGGGGGCGAACTCGGTTGGTTTAATCCACAGCAGATGGTGCAGCCTTTCTCTGATGCCGTTATCGCACTAAAGGATGGTGAAACCACTCAGAATCCAGTCCAGAGTCAATTTGGTTGGCACGTCATCGTGCGTGAAGAGTCACGCGAACAGGCCCCACCGCCGTTTGATTCAGTGAAGGATCAAATCCGCAACATGGTTCAGACCAAGAAGTTGCAGGATTACATCACCGGTCTTCAGACCAAGGCCAAGATTGACCGGAAGGAGCTGCCAAAGACTGAAGCGGCGCCGGCTCCTGAGGCAGCGCCAGCCGCTACCCCGCAGGAAGCACCCGCTGCGGCTCCTGCAGCAGGCAAAGCGCCAAAATAAGGGTTCGCTCTTGAGATCAAAAAAAACCGGGGTTTACCCCGGTTTTTTTAATCGACGATCGACTTCCCAGAAGTCCCCGATCATCCCCTCATCATTCTGGCTTCAAGGGGGGCGCTAAGCGACGTCGCTTAAGTCTCCATGGTCGTCATGTTAATATCGGAATTTAACCCTTCTTAAAGGCATGAGTCTTTCATCCAGTATTTTCCTGATAGGCCCCATGGGGGCAGGGAAAAGTACCATCGGCCGGCTCTTGGCCAAGACCCTCGAAATCCAGTTCCTCGACAGCGACAAGGAAATCGAGCGCAAAACCGGCGTGACGATTCCGATGATCTTCGAGTATGAAGGCGAATCGGGGTTTAGAAAGCGGGAGATGGAAGTGATCGATCTCTTGAGTCGTCAGCCTGAGATCATTTTGGCAACGGGTGGCGGGGCGGTGCTTCTTGAAGCCAATCGGCAATGCTTAATGGATCGTGGTTTCGTGGTTTACCTTCATTGCCCGATCGAAAAGCAATTAGAGCGGACCCATAAAGATACCAATCGGCCCCTGCTCCAGACGGTGGACCCCAAGCGGCGATTAAAGGAGCTCTTTGAAGAACGGGAACCGATTTACCGCGCCTTGGCTGATGTCGTGGTCGATACCGGCCAGTCCTCAAGTCGAAGCGTCGTTCGACAGATTCTAAAGGCCCATGAAAAGGCCCATAGCAACCCCTTGAGGCCAAAGTCATGAGACATTTGATGGTTGAATTAGGCGATCGCCGTTATCCGATTGCGATCGGACCGTGGCTTTTTGATGATCATGACCTGATGACCCGTGATGTGGCCTCAAGGCAAGTAATGATTGTCACCAATGATGTGGTTGCGCCCCTTTATTTGACCAAGGTCAAGTCACATTTCGACGATCGTCAGCTGGAGACCATCATTCTGCCCGATGGTGAGGCCTTCAAAACGATGGAGGCAGCGATGACCATTTTTGATCGACTGCTTCAGCATAAATTCAGTCGGACGGCGCATCTGATTGCCTTGGGTGGAGGGGTGATTGGCGATCTCGCGGGCTTTGCAGCCGCCTGCTACCAGCGGGGGATCCCCTTTGTTCAAATGCCAACGACGCTCTTATCGCAAGTCGATTCTTCGGTCGGAGGTAAAACCGCCGTCAATCATGCCCTCGGCAAAAATATGATCGGTGCCTTTTATCAACCGAAAGCCGTGATTGCCGATATGTCGACGCTCTCGACGCTGAAAGACCGGGAGCTTTCCGCGGGACTGGCTGAGGTCATTAAGTATGGACTGATCCGCGATCTTCAATTTTTTGAATGGCTTGAAGTCAATATGGAGGCCCTCGTGGCTCGAGATCCTGAGGCCCTTGCAAGCGCGGTTGAACGTTCTTGCCAAAACAAAGCCGAGGTGGTCGCTTTGGATGAGCGAGAGATGGGTGAGCGTGCGACCTTGAATCTTGGTCATACCTTCGGTCATGCGATTGAAACCGGTCTCGGTTATGGGGCAGTTCTTCATGGCGAGGCCGTCGCCATTGGAACGCTTTTGGCGGCGGATCTATCGTGTCGTCTCGGTTACCTTAAAGTGACGGATATCGAGCGGATTAAAAGGCTTCTGATCAGAGCCCGTCTCCCGACGACCGTCCCTCCGGGCTTAAGCCCTCATGATTTCCTTGAGCATATGGCCGTTGATAAGAAAAATGTCGAGGGTCAGTTGCGCCTTATTTTGCTGAAACGGATCGGTGAAGCGCACCTCCCGATGCAGGTAGAGCTAAATCTCATCCTGCAAACACTGTCATCGGCCATCGCCTTGCACTGATACCAGGGATCCAAGAGCTCCCAAGGTCGCCCACCCTAAAGGATAAGAGTCCCATGAATGCCTCCCTTCAGAATGATGTCTTTCTGCGTGCCTTAAAGCGTCAACCGATTGATCGGACACCGGTCTGGATGATGCGACAGGCCGGTCGTTATCTTCCGGAGTATCGTGCCGTCCGGCAACGAGCGGGCAGCTTTATGAATCTCTGTACGACGCCTGAATGGGCCTGTGAAGTAACTTTGCAGCCTTTAGAGCGATTTCGACTGGATGCGGCCATTCTTTTTTCCGATATTCTGACGATCCCTGATGCCATGGGTCTTGGTCTCGAGTTTGTCGAGGGGGAGGGTCCCCAATTTCGAGCACCGATCGTCTCCGCAAGTGATGTCGATCGACTGGGCGTGCCTGATCCTGAAGTAGCCCTCCGCTACGTCCCTGATGCGGTCCGCTTAATCCGGAAAGAATTAGGAGGCCGGGTGCCCTTGATTGGCTTTTCGGGGAGTCCTTGGACCCTGGCCACGTACATGGTTGAAGGCCGCAGTAGCCGTGAGTTTCGAAAGATTAAAGGGATGATGTATGACTCACCCGAGGTCCTTCATCGATTGCTTAAGACCCTTTCAAAGGCCGTCTCGGTTTACCTCGCCGCACAGATCGCTGCCGGAGTGGATGCCATTATGGTCTTTGATACTTGGGGCGGGATCTTGACGCCAAGCCAATACCAGACCTTTTCACTGCCCTATGCAGAGGCCGCACTTAAAGGGATTGAAACCCCAGCCGATGGCCCAGACGTGCCCTCCATCCTCTTTACGAAAGGCGGTGGGCAGTGGCTCTCCGCGATGGCGGATACGGGTTACGATGCCCTGGGTCTTGATTGGACGACGGATATCAGAGCCGCTCGATCTGAGGTGGGCGATCGGGTCGCCCTTCAAGGTAACCTAGACCCACAAGCCCTCTATGCCCCAATCCCCGCTCTCAAAGAGGAGGTCTTAAAGATTATCGACCGCTTTGGTCATGGCTCAGGTCATATTTTTAATTTAGGTCACGGGGTATGGCCTGACGTTAATCCAGAGCATGTTGGAGCTATGATTGAAGCCGTCCATGAAGTGAGCCCCCTTTACCATCAAGGCGGCAACGCTTAAATCCGCCCCTTTGCGATTTGTGAGAGAGCTTATGGATCGTCCTTAGGGTTTTTCATCAGTTCAGCCAAAGGACGAACCTCGCTGAGGAGATCCTCGCCACCTGATGGGCCCTGAATGCCCCGTGCTAGATGACTATGACGGTACCCATAGCCGAAGTAGAGCAAAAGACCGATCGATCCCCAAATGGGAAATACGAGTTGGGCTTCTGAAGGAAGGAACAAGAAGAGTGTGGCACATCCCACCATGGCAAGGGGCCCTACCAGCCACACGAGAGGCGTCTTAAAAGGTCGGTGACGATTCTTTTCTCTGACTCTCAAAATCATCACGGCTAGGGCGACGATAAAAAAGGCAAAAAGCGTCCCTGAATTAGAGACGTCGGCCAGCCGTCCGACGGGAAAGAAGGCGGCGGCCAGGGTGACCACGGCCCCGGTGATGAGGGTCACCACATGCGGCGTCTTGTAGCGGGGATGAATGGCGCTCAATCTTTCCGGCAGAAGCCCATCGCGGGCCATCACAAAAAAGATGCGTGTTTGACCAAACAGCAGCATCAGGATCACCGAAGGGAGCGCCAGAAAGGCCGCAAGACCGATGAGGTTTCCAAAACGATCATAGCCGATTTGGCGCATGACCAGCGCCAAGGCCTCACGCGAACAGACCAGAGGCTGTTGGCCGATGGCCAGAAGCGATTGACATTGGGCGGCCAGTTGGCTGGATCCGGGATCAAAGCCCTGGCCTTGGGCATCGAGCAGGGGTTGTGCGCCGATGGCGCCGATGGCGCCGCCTGAGACCAGCAGGTAAAAAACGGTACAGATCCCAAGGGATCCAATCAATCCAATAGGGACATTTCGCTGCGGATTGCGGGTCTCCTCCGCAGCCGTTGACACGGCATCGAAGCCCACGTAGGCAAAGAAGATGGAGGCTGCGGCTGCCACGGCACCATGGGATCCTAAAGGCAGAAATGGCTGAAAGTTCTCGAGTTTGACTTTGGGCCAGGCGAGGCCGATAAACACACTAAGAGCGGTGATCTTGACGGCGACCAATATGGCGTTAAAGGTCGCGCTCTCTCGGGTTCCAACGACCAATAGCCAGGTGACCAGCAGGCTGATAACGACGGCGGGAAGGTTAATGACCCCCCCGGCAAAGGGCCCGTTGGCTATGGCTAAAGGAATCTCGATGCCGAATGAGCTGTGGAGAAGGCCGACGAAATAACCCGACCATCCCACCGCGACGGCGCTGGAGGCGACCGCGTATTCCAGCACCAAAGCCCAGCCGACCATCCAGGCCACCACTTCACCAAGGACGGCATAGGTGTAGGTATAAGCAGATCCTGAAACGGGGACCATGGAGGCGAGTTCGGAGTAACAAAGGGCGGCCACAGCACAGACAAAACCGGCGAGAACAAAGGACATCATCATCCCAGGTCCGGCCTTCTGAGCCGCTTCTGCCGTCAGTACAAAGATACCGGTCCCGATAATGGCGCCAACACCGAGCAAGGTCAGCTGAAGCGCCCCCAAAGATCGGTGAAGGGATTTCTTTTCAGCGGTTTCAAGAATGTCCTTGAGTGATTTGATGCGCCAGAAGATCATGCGAGCATTGCCTCATTAAAACGATCAGTAAAACGGTTTCACCTTAGGGAGTTTACTCACTCCCGACAACGACGGCGAGGATCACCCAGCGTATGAAAGACATCACCCTATCATCCCTTGAAATTGTCCAAATTCCCGTGCTTCGGGACAATTACGTCTATCTCCTCCATGATGTGGCGACAGGATCGACCGCGGTGGTCGACCCTTCGGTCCCCGAACCCGTCCTCGACCAATTATCGGAACGCGGCTTGACCTTAAGCTTGATTCTGAATACCCATCACCACGGAGATCATGTGGGCGCAAATCTAGCCCTCAAGGCAGCAACCGGCTGTTCGGTCGTTGGGAAGGCCGCTCCAGAAGAGACGATTCCGGGGCTTGATCTGAGCGTTGTGGAGGGGGACCTGGTGACTCTCGGTGCATCCACCTTAAGGGTCCTCGAACTTCCAGGGCATACCCGTCATCATATAGCCTTCTGGTCAAAAGCCCATCGGTCCGTTTTTGTGGGTGACACCCTCTTTGCATTGGGCTGTGGGCGCCTTCTAGGCGGCAGTGCCTTGGATTTGTTCCAAAGCCTTCAAAAGCTAAAAGATCTCCCTTCAGAAACGCTCGTTTATTGCGCCCACGAATACACCCAAAGTAATGGCGCTTTTGCGTTGACCGTTGATCCTCGAAATGAAGCCTTAGCGCTTCGAATGCAAGGGGTTCATGAGGCTCGCGAGCGAGGGCAGCCAACGGTCCCCTCAACCCTCTCTCAAGAGTTCGCCACGAATCCTTTTCTAAGAACGGATGATCCTTTGATAAAGGCCGCGGTTGGGGTCATGGAGGAGACCCCAGAAGAGGAGGTCTTTAGGCAACTCAGAGCGATGAAGGATGACTTTAAGGCGGGTTAAATGAATGGCCATGCCGAAGGGCCGTCAGCAGTCCTTGAGGGACTATTTTATCGGTAGAAAGCCCGAGGATTAGGCCTCTCCAAAGGTCCTCATCGGGCCAGTCAAGGAGGTCTTCGAAGGCCTTCTTTTCAGCGGCAACCGCCTTGTCATACGCCTCTTCGAGGTATCGAAGCAACAGCGTATCGAGTTCCCGCATCCCTCGCCGGCACCGCCAACGGAGTGATTTTTCGTTCAACGAGGATCCTTGTCGATCGTCACCATCGCGGACTTGATGTGAGCGATGGCCTTCGCCGGATTGAGCCCTTTGGGGCAGGTGTTCGTACAGTTCATGATGGTATGGCAGCGGTAGAGCTTGAAGGTGTCATCGAGCGCCTTGAGTCGCTCCTGGGTAGCGCCATCGCGGGTGTCTTTCAGCCAGCGCTCGGCCTGAAGGAGCACTAATGGGCCAAGATACTGATCGCCGTTCCACCAATAACTCGGGCAACTGGTTGAGCAGCAGGCACAAAGAATGCATTCAACCAGCCCTTCAAGCTGCCGCCGGTCATCATGCATCTGGCGCTGTTCAAGGCCATCATCAGGGATCCCTTTGGGTTTAAGCCAGGGTTCAATGGAGGCGTATTGACGGTAGATTTGAGAGAGATCGGTGACTAGATCCTTAATCACCGGCAGATGCGGCAGGGGGTAGATCTTGATAGATCCAGAATGCTGAGCAAGGGGTTCGGTACAAGCTAGGGTGTTCTGCCCATTAATGTTCATGGCGCAGGAGCCACAGACCCCTTCCCGGCAGGAACGCCTGAGGGTGAGGGTGCTGTCGATCTGGTCCTTAATACCCAAAAGGACATCCAGCACCATAGGGCCTAAGGTCTCGGGATCTACCTGGTAGCGATCTAGCCTTGGGTTACTGTCTTGATCGGGATCGTAGCGGTAGATGTCGATCTGACGTAGCCCTTTTTTTTGAATGATGGCAGGGTGCTGGATCCCTTTAAGCACCTGAGAGTCCTTTGGCAATCTGAACTGAACCATGGTGTAGATTCCTCAGTAACAGCGTTTGGCAAGAGGGATGGCAGCGACGTCCTGGGTGAGAGGCTCTAACTGCACCGGGCGAGAAGCATGACGAACCTCAGCGCCAGGATCTAGAAAGACCAAAGAATGCTGAAGCCAATGAGTGTCGTCGCGTTCGGGATAGTCATCCCTTGCATGGGCTCCTCGGCTTTCAGTCCTTTGGTGAGCCGCTGCCATGGTCACCACCGATTGGGCCATCAGATTATCAAGCTCGAGTGTTTCGACCAGGTCGGTATTCCAGATCAAGGACCGATCGGTGACTTTGATATCTTCCAACTGTTCTTGGACCGCCTTGATTCGAGTCATGCCCGCGCTCAGGGAGACGTCGGATCGAAAGACGCTTGCATGGTGTTGCATGGTGCGCTGCATAGCAAGACGGATGTCTGCCGTCGGTCTTGATCCATCGGCATGGCGGTAGCGGTCCAGTCGGGCCATGATGGGGTCGGTGAGGTGTTCGGGGATTGGGGCGTGGGTGTCGCCTTCGGCGATGGTTTCACGTGCTCTCAAGGCGGCGGCGCGGCCAAAAACAATCAAGTCGAGCAGGGAATTCGATCCGAGTCGATTGGCGCCATGAACGGAGACGCAGGCCGCTTCGCCAATGGCCATCAGGCCGGGTACCGAGGTTGTTTTGCCGTCGCTGAGGGTCTGGACTTCGGTCTTGAGGTTGGTCGGAATCCCGCCCATGTTGTAATGAACGGTTGGGAGGACCGGCATCGGCTCTTGATGGACGTCAACGCCCGCAAAGATTCTTGCCGTTTCAGCGATTCCTGGAAGCCGTTCATCAATAATCGCCCTGTCGACATGCTGCAAATTGAGATGGACATAGTCGCCATTTGGGCCACAGCCCCGGCCTTCCTGAATCTCGATGGTGATAGCCCGGCTGACGACGTCCCTTGAGGCTAAATCCTTCGCATGCGGGGCATAGCGGTTCATGAAGCGTTCGCCCTCACAGTTGGTCAGAAATCCCCCTTCGCCGCGAACCCCCTCGGAGATGAGACAGCCGGAGCCATAGATTCCGGTCGGATGGAATTGCACGAACTCCATATCCTGGAGGGGGAGTCCCGCACGAAGAACCATCGCATTGCCGTCCCCCGTGCAGGTGTGTGCAGAGGTACAGGATAAGAAGGCTCTGCCGTAACCACCGGTGGCCAAAATAACCTGGTGGGCTTTGAAGAGGTGGAGCGATCCATCGTCCAATCGCCAGGCGATGATCCCTCGGCAACGTCCGTCCTCCATCACCAAATCCAAAGTGACATACTCGACAAAGAATTCGACGTTTCGCTTCAGGGATTGCTGGTAAAGGGTGTGGAGAATGGCGTGTCCAGTTTGATCAGCAGCCGCACAGGTCCTTCGAGCTTGGCCCTCTCCAAAGTGCGTAGTCATCCCGCCAAAGGCGCGTTGGTAAATAAGACCTTCCTCGGTCCTTGAAAAGGGAACGCCATAATGTTCGAGCTCAATGATGGCGGGTATCGCCTCGCGGCACATGTATTCAATGGCATCTTGATCGCCCAACCAGTCGGAACCCTTCACGGTGTCGTACATGTGCCAGCGCCAATCATCCTCGCCCATGTTGCCAAGCGCCGCGCTGATACCACCTTGGGCGGCGACCGTATGACTTCGCGTTGGAAACACTTTGCTGATGCAGGCCGTCCGAAGCCCCGATTCAGCGAGTCCAAGAGAAGCTCTAAGGCCCGCACCACCGGCGCCGACGACGACGACATCGTAGGTGTGTTCGATGAGGGGATACGCGTGCATCAGGAGGCCTTTCCGAGTGTCATGCTGCCAAGGGCCAGTAGCGCCATCGAGAGACTTCCGTTGATGACCAGACTTGAAAGCCACTTCGCATGCCGGCGGTAGCGTTGATGGCTGACATAGTCCTCAATGACGTTATCAAGACCGAGCCGGGCATGGAGGCTCGCGATGATCAGAAAAGCGGCCAACAGCGCGAGATGAAGGGGTTCCTTGCACCAGCTCATAAATCCTTCGTGGGACAGGGATTGAAACCTCGGTAGATGGAGGACAAACCAAACGCCAAGGGGAATGAGGCAAAGGGCTGTTATACGCTCAAGGGCCCATAAGGTCGTTGGTTTTATTTTAGACGCCCCGCTCATGGCGTCAGCTCCGGTTGCCCAAGAAAGAAGGTCATCAAGGTCAAGAAGATCGATATCCCAATTTGAAAGATCCCGATGTGGACTTGTCGGTGCGCCTCAAATCCAAACAGACTATCCCAAAGAAGATGCCGGACACCATGGCATAAATGAAAAAAGAGCGCATAGATAAAGAGCCAAAGGAGGCTTTGACCGGGGGCGCTTTGAAGGGCTTTCTGGAACGCTGTAAACCCCTGAGGCCAGCCGACGGCCAACATCAAAACCACGGAAATTAAAATCAGGCCCAGCACCAGCATGACCCCAGTGAGGCGATGGCTGATCGAGAGAACTGCGGTTAATGGCAGTCGATAAATCTGGAGATGCGGTGACAGCGGGGGGGGTCTGGTCATGGGGATCCTTATTGATCAGAAATCGATGCAACGTCCTTTCTTTTCCCAGTCCCCAAAACGCGTTGGGTCTAAAGAATCGCTTGGAAGTCCGATGTCATTGGGCAACAAGCTCTTGAGATCTTCACCACTCGGGCGTGGCGCAGGATCCATCAGTGGCTTTTGGTCCGTGTTTTCCGGAGGGGAGGGCATCGATAGGTCTCAAATAGACAGCGTGCACCTAAGATAGTCGATCTCGCCCCTTATGGGGAGGGGGGATTGAGATGACGGTCAGAAATACTGTGTCCTTTCAAACCACAGTTTTCTCAGCGCTCATAGATACCCACCCCGATGGATAATCACAAAGGCTGGGCAGCGTCTATCTGATTTTGTTAATCTCCTAGGTTAGTTCCGCCGTGATCCTTGTGGTCCGGATTTTATGATGGCGATCTTTTTTCACTTCCATGAAGCAACTTCTTGGCCTTTTACTAGCGCTCCTTCTGATCGCGAGTCCTCTGGTTCTAACACTGCCTTGGAAGGATTGGATGATCTACGGCAATCTTCTCCGATCAACCTCCGAGCTCCTGGGTATTTGGTCACCGCTCGCGTTCATGGGCTTGACAGCGCTTGGCACGACACTTGGGTTGCCACGCCTCATCTTCTGCATCATTGCAGGCTGGCTCTTTGGTTTTGAGTGGGGATTTCTCTGGAGCCAGATCGGGAGTCTTATCGGCGCTTATGGCCTTTTTCTGGTGGCGCGTTTGACCCGCCCTGAAACCCTCCTTGAGCGTTTCCCAAAACTAAAGTCCTTGAGTGCTCCCATTGGCTCTGGCTGGTTCTCCGTGCTGATTGTCCGACAATTACCGTTGGCGGGACTCTACAATGACATTCTTCTGGGATGGAGTCCTGTGAGTCATCGAGACTTTTGGATTGGAAGCTTCATTGGTTTTCTTCCGCTGGGGTTGACTGCAAGTCTCGTCGGTGCTGGCACGGTGGCAATGGATCTCGGACAGACGGCGACCACCTTGGCGATCGCCACCATCCTCTTTTTGATACTGTCTCTTGGGCTCAAGTGGCTCGTTCAGCGTCGGAGTCGGCGCTTAGATTCGAATCTTACTTTGGATCAGAATCAAAGGTCCTAGCCGTCTGGGCATTGTTTGAGGAAGTGGTAAAACGCACTTCGGGCCTTAGGCTCCAGAGTCACCGTTAGAATTTCGTTACCAATGCGTACCGAAAACTGATTAAGTTCTAGGGCTGTTGCGCGCTCGAGGCTGTTTTTAAGGCCTTCAAGCCCCTCAAGGTCAATGGCATATTGATCCTCATAATCGCCTGACTGGCTGCTGATCTTAGGGATCTCAATGGTTTCCTCACCAAAGGCATTGGCAAAGATGACCTGTTCATTCGTCAGGAGGGCGTTCACCATCAGATTGCGGTCCGCTCGATTGTAGGGACCCATGCTGATGCCCTGGGTCGAGGCTGAGCAAATGAAGCTCAGGTTTTTGAGGTCCTTGTAGCAGGCGGTGGGACAGTTGACATGAAGTGGGGTCAGACAGACATGACAGGCATCCCCTGCTGCACCAAAGTCCTCTTGACGATAGAATTCAAGGCGGTGGCCCTGTTGTATCGGCCAGTCGAAGCTTGAGGATTGGATCTCATCAGCCAAGGTGGCTTGGCCCTTAAGGGCTAAAACGACCAGGCCCACGAAGACCGATCCCTTTGGAAGGGAGCTTCTGTCCTTGAACGGTGTAGGCTTCATATGGGCCTTATACTAACCTCTTCTTGGAAGACCGCCGCTTAAAATTTCCTTCATCCATTGCCGCGTGAATCTAAAAACTGCCTCCACCGCCCCGAGGAAACCCCGCCAAAAGAGGAAGGGAGGACCCAGGACCGCACCAAAACGGGGGCCATCCAAGCCGCCTCATTGGCAGCGACTGGCCTTGATGGCCGCAGAATATCTTTTCCTCGCAACAGCCGGCCTCATTGGAACCATCTCCATTTTGGGGCAGGCGGCTAACTGGTTTGGGGGGAGCGATCTGACCCAGAGCCTCTTGCCCTTTGCAGGAACCGTTCTTTTACTCACGATCATTGGTTCCATCGGGTTTTGGTCCTGGCTTCACGGTCGACAATTTCTCCTCCGAGGCGGCCCATCACGCGCGGCCTTTGGGGCGTTTTTAATCTTCTTGGGCGCACTGATCTTTGCCATCCGGCCTGGTTATCAGGAGGATCTTCAGCACCTTAGAACCTTGGTGGGCGGCGTTGAACAAGCCGGTCGCGATCACATCGGCCATCAGGTTTATGCCGCCTATCGACGGACCGATCTCCTCCAGATGAAAAAGATACTGGAACGATCAACCCCTTATCTCAAAGACATTGAGGCTGCGGCGCGCCAGAACGGTATCAATGCGGAGATCCTGGTTGGGATTGGTGCGACTGAATCGTCCTTTGTGGCGCGTGATAGTGGCGATGGCGGCCGTGGTCTCTTTCAGATCACCGCCGCGCCCAAAGCGGCCATCGCCGAAGTGGCCCGACAGCTCAAGGTGAAGGTGCCCGACCCTTTAGACAACACCCACAACATCTATTTGGCCGCGGCGACCCTCAGGCAATACCTTGATCAGATGAAGGGTGATCTGTTTCTTGGTCTACTGGCCTATAACATCGGCCCTAAAAATGGCGGGCTCCAATCCATTATGGCGCAGTATGGGGCGCGCGATTTTTACACCATTCAGCCTTATTTGCAGAATCTTCCAAGGGATTATCCCATTCGGGTTCTGGCAGCGGCCTTAGCCTTTCGGCTTTGGCAGCGGGAGGGGACTTTGCCGCGCTATGAGGAGGGTGAAAACGCCCGAATGGTGCAGGCGCTAGGGATTCCGGGTCTCGATTTGGAGAGTTCCCTTGTCCCCTAAGCCGATTTGAACTCGAACACCCCAATCCCCTCCAATAGGGGGGGAGACTAGAGGGAGGGAGTGGATGAATTCAATGGTGGCCTGCTTGATGGTGTTTGTGGCTCTGATGATGCCGCCTCCCCTATGGGCGCTGGCCCCTGATATGACGGTGGCGTCTCATGTCGTTCAGATTCGAGGGATCGCCCCCGATGGGCGTTACTACTTTGGATCCGGCGTGGCTGTCGCCAAGGATCGGGTCGCAACCAATTGTCATGTGGTCCGAAGTGGCGGCCGGGTCGCTGTCTTTAGGGGGGGGGAAGCCTATCGCATCACCCGACAGCAGGTGGATGTGGTTCATGACATCTGTGTCCTTGAGGTCCCTGGGCTTCCTGTAAAGGCCGCTACTCTTCAATCTCTTCAGCACCTTAAGGTGGGTCAGGCGTTGGCGTTTTATGGCTATCCAAGAGCCTTAGGGCTTTCTTTTTCAGATGGTCAGATCCGTCGCCTAAAGGCCATCGCGGGGGTTCAGCTTATTGAAACGTCGGCCTTCTTTACGCTGGGTGGCAGTGGCGGCGGACTGTTTGATCGACGAGGACGTTTGGTTGGGCTTGCAACCTTTTTGGCGCCGGGTCACGCTGGGGGTTATTTCGCGGTTCCTGTCGATTGGGTCATGCGCGTCCTAAAGGCCCCTTATCAGGCGATTGAGCCTTTGCAAGGGCTTTCTTTCTGGGAGTCTCAAGAAGGCGTTGGCTCGGTGCTCAAAGGCGGAGAAGGGCACCCACCGCACTGATCAAGAGGATGATTTCCTGTAAACTTGTTGGGCCAGGAAAATCTGGCCCATCCGGTTTAATTAGGCGGCGAGCCGCCATGGAAACATAAGACATGCGACCTTTAAGCGCTCTGATTTTAGTTCTTTTCCTCACCGCAGTGACTTTGTCTCACAACGTCATGGCCGATCCAACGACCGCAGCGAGTACCTTGGACGACAGCGGAAACTATGGCGATTCCTACGGTTATGGTCGTGGCCGAAACCTTGGGTGGCCGGGGATTATGGCGGATCTCTTTCTTCTGCGCCCTTTTGGGCTGGTGATGACGATTGGCGGCGCTGGCCTTCTGGCCGCTACTTCGCCGCTGATTGGGATGGCCAGTTTTGCCCCACCCCATGATGCCTTTGACAGAACCGCCAATGCCTTGGTCATAGGACCTGCGGGCTTTACTTTTAATCGGCCGCTCGGTGAATTTAGCTACCAACGAAATGGGATCTACCCCATTCTCACCAAGCCGATTGATCGCCCCATTCAGGCTCCGGTGCCCATCGTGACCCAAAAAACGGTCCCTTCCAAACCTTCCACGGAATCAGCCCTTCGCTAAGCGGGGGCTGACCCTTCAAGGTTGACTCTCCCACCAGACCCAGTCGAGGAGGGGTTGACGGTCGCAGTCCCGATCATCGAAATGCCACCACTCGTTGGGCAATTGCGTGAAGCCTTCCTTGGCCATGGCGGCGCGCAGCCGCTCCCGGTTTTGGAGGGCCTCACGGGGCCCTTGTGACCAGTTGCTGTGGGCGCGCTCGCTAAAATCATCGAACCCTGAGGGCATCAGGGCGATGTGTTGTTTTTTGAGGTCCCAAAGGGTGAGATCGACCGCACAGCCTCGATTGTGTCTTGACCCCTTTGAAGGATCTGCGACATATCCTCCTAGTCGCTCTTCAGGTGTGGCCTGATCAAACAAGGCCTTGGTGATGCGATGGGGCCTGTAAGCATCATAGATGAGAAGGCCAAAGCCGTGGCGCTGAAGCGAGGTTTCAACTCGAAGGAGGGCATCGGCCGTATTCTTTAGCAAATAAGCCCGAGGGGTTTTATAGAGCCTTTGCCCGGTAAAGTTGTTGGGCGTTGCATAGCGAAGATCGAGGCGAACCAGTGGCTGAAGTCGCGATAAATCCACCAAGTCACTGTCTCTTAGAGGATTTGCTGCGGGCGATCCAAAGGTTCCTGAGAGAACCAGGAACCCCACAATTAGTCTCCATGAGGGATGGAAAATGGTGGGGCTCCCCATCGTGTTAATCCCCTTGTAGACCGCCGCCAGTGAGCCTATTGGGATCCAAAAGGCGTTCCAGATCTTCCCTTTTAAGATCCGTCATTTCAAGCGCCACATCAATGACCGGGCGTTGTGTGGCATAGGCCTTTTTGGCAATCTCCGCCGCTTTTAGATACCCAATCACCGGGTTGAGTGCCGTGACTAGAATGGGGTTCATCGAAAGCGTCCGCTGAAGGTTGTCGTGTTGTACCTCAAACCCTCCAATCGCCTTTTGTGCGAGGAGTCTTGAAGCATTGGCGATCAACTCGATACTTTGAAGGAGATTGAAGGCAATCACCGGTAGCATCACATTGAGCTGGAAAGCGCCTGATTGGCCGGCGATCGTGATCGTGGCATCATTCCCAATGACTTGGGCGGCCACCATGGTCACCGCTTCTGGGATGACCGGATTGACCTTCCCCGGCATGATGGAGCTGCCTGGTTGTAGGGCGGGCAACTGGATCTCAGCGAGCCCTGCGAGGGGGCCTGAATTCATCCAGCGAAGATCATTGGCGATCTTCATCAGACTCACCGCGATCGTTTTCAGCTGTCCAGAGAGTTCAACGGCCGCGTCTTGAGTGCTGAGGCTCTCAAAAAAACTCCGATTGGGTAACAACTTAAGGCCCGTTTTGTGGCTCAAGGTTTTAGCAATGCGTTCGGCAAATTCGGGGTGCGCATTAATGCCGGTGCCAACGGCGGTGCCGCCTTGTGCTAAGCGATGAATTCTTGGAAGAGAGGCTTCGATTCGATCGATACCATGACGGATCTGGCTGGCCCAAGCGTTGAGTTCCTGCCCGAGGGTCATCGGCATGGCATCCATCAGATGCGTTCTTCCGGTTTTCACCACCGAGATCAGCTCCCCTGACCGTGTCTCAATGGCATTGGCCAAGGTATCAAGGGCCGGTAACAACTTATTTTTACACTCAAGGGCCGCGCTCAGATGAATGGCCGTTGGAATCGTGTCATTACTGCTCTGCCCCATATTGACATGATCATTGGGGCTGATGGGGTGGCCCGCTTCACGTGATGCGAGCGTTGCGATCACTTCATTCGCATTCATGTTGGTGCTGGTCCCAGATCCCGTCTGAAACACGTCAATGGGGAACTGATCGAGGTGACGTCCTTCGACAATTTCTTTTGACGCCGATTGAATCGCGGCGGACGATAGGGGGTCGAGAAGCCCCAGTTCCTGATTGACTTCGGCCGCACATTGTTTAATCAGGGCCACCGCCCGAATGAAGGCGGGTGGCATGGGAAGGCCGCTGACCGGAAAGTTCTCAATCGCCCGCTGAGTTTGTGCCGCATAGAGGGCATCCACCGGAACCTTGAGTTCACCCATGCTGTCTTTTTCGATGCGGTAGCCGTTGCTCATGTTGATCTTCCGAAGA
The DNA here is from genome assembly GCA_009922685.1 of Gammaproteobacteria bacterium. GTDB lineage: Bacteria > Pseudomonadota > Gammaproteobacteria > Methylococcales > Methylococcaceae > UBA6136. The sequence goes on from RFVA01000029.1 coordinate 26,193, forward strand.
GGGGTTCTAGATTTAAATAATCTTCGATCTCCGCGATGTCAAAAGGCCAGCGGAGGGGAGGGTTGAAATCGGTGAATTCAAGAACAGGGATCTGAGTGCTGAAGCGCTCATAGAGCAGGGGTTCATCAATGATGTCGATGAACTCGACCTCCATGGGCGGATGGCGATCCTTGAGGGCAGCCAGTAACAGCGCTTTTGCCTGTTCACAGAGATGGCAGCCTTCGGTCCCTAACAGACGAATGGTCGCCACGATACCTTAGTCCGGGTCATAAGAGAGGTGCGGGGCGAGCCAGCGCTCCATGTCCTTGAGTGGGAAGCCCTTGCGATGGGCGTAATCTTCGACCTGATCGCGTCCTATTTTTCCGACATTGAAGTAACGGGCGTCAGGGTGCGAGAAGTACCAGCCGCTGACCGAGGAGGCTGGGCTCATGGCAAAAGATTCCGTGAGCGAGATGCCGATCCTCGCTTCGACATCAAGGAGCTTGAACAGGGTCTTTTTTTCAGTGTGATCGGGGCAGGCCGGGTAACCTGGGGCGGGCCGAATGCCCTGGTATTGTTCTTCAATGAGCGCGCTATTCGTCAGGGCCTCATCCGCCCGATAACCCCAGAACTCCCGGCGGATCCTTTGGTGCATGCATTCTGCAAAGGCTTCAGCGAGACGGTCCGCCAGGGCTTTCAGCATAATGGCACTGTAATCGTCATGATCTTTGGCGAAGCGGTCGAGATGGGATTCGATCCCAATGCCCGTGGTCACCGCAAAGCCGCCGATGTAATCCACAAAGCCTTTGTCCTTGGGCGCAATGAAGTCGCTAAGAGCATAGTTCGGTTGCCCCGGTGGCTTGACTCCTTGCTGGCGCAGATGATGAAGAACGCTCCATGAGTTACCTTGGGTTTCATCTAAAACCTCAATATCATCCCCGCAAGACTGTGCTTTAAAAAGACCGATGACCGCACGCGCTGTCAGCCATTCTTCTTTCACCAGAAGGTCGAGCATGGTCTTGGCATCCGCCAGTAAGCGCTGAGCCGCTTCACCGACAACCTCATCCTCGAGGATTTTCGGGTAGCTTCCGGCGAGTTCCCAGGTTTGGAAGAAAGGCGACCAGTCAATGAAGGGAACGAGTTCAGCCAAAGGATAATGATCGAAGGTTTGAAGGCCCAGTGTTTTAGGGGTGGGCGGCACGTATCCCGTCCAGTCCCCCTGATAGGCTTCAAGACGGGCCTCGCTCAGAGAGTGCATGGGCGTTTTGGCTTTTCGCCCGGCGTGATGCGTCCTGACTTCCTCATATTCCTTGGCGATTTTGGCCACATAATCGGCCTTGAGATCCTGGCTTAACAGACTGCCCGCTACACCAACGGCCCTCGAGGCATCGGTGACATAGAGGGTGGGTCCATTGTGGTAATGAGGCTCGATTTTGACCGCGGTGTGGGCCCTTGATGTCGTGGCCCCACCAATCATCAAGGGGATGTGAAAGCCCTTTCGCGGCTTCTAAGATCTTGTCGCAAGGCTGCATGACGCCCAAATCGATCACCTCAAAGCCATTGCATTGGAGGACGACACCGACGATATTTTTTCCAATATCATGGACATCGCCTTTCACGGTGGCCATCAGGATTCGACCGTTCGACTGAGGGGCTGGCTGGTCAGCCTTTTCAGCTTCCATAAAAGGCATGAGGTAGGCCACGGCCTTTTTCATCACCCGGGCCGATTTAACGACCTGCGGGAGGAACATTTTGCCCGCACCAAAGAGGTCACCCACCACATTCATGGCGTCCATGAGGGGTCCTTCGATGACGTGA
>RFVA01000281.1 GCA_009922685.1 Gammaproteobacteria bacterium
TCTTCGATATGCACGAAATCAGGAAAGACCTCTTTACCGAGATGGTCGAGAAGAAAAGAGGATTTTCGATAAAGATTTCCGCCGCGGATCGCGCCAATGAAATGCCCAAGTAGGCTCGAGGCGATGTCTGCTGCAAAAATCACGGGGCACTGGCGAGTGCTCAAACTCCTCGCTCCCAATCGCCGAAGTGCCCGCTGGGCAGCTTCTTGGCCGACGGCTTCACCGTCTTCAAGGTCTCGGGCATCGCGGGCGACGGTCCACCAGTCGTCTCGCTGCATTTGACCGTCACGCTCACCAATCACCGAGACACTGAGGCTATGCCGGCTGGAGGCATAGCCATGGAGGAAGCCGAGGCTATTGCCCATGACCCTTATGCCTTCAAAGGTATTGAGGGCGGCGCCTTCTGAATTTCGGATATCAGGGTGAACCCCGCGGGCGGCATCCTCACAGCGAATGGCGAGGCTAATGGCCTCTTCAGGCGGAATCGGCCAAGGGTAGTAAAGGTCTAGATCTTCGCAATCTTGAGCCAGGAGTTCTGGGTCCGGGAGCCCGGCACAGGGATCTTCGGCCGCATAACGGGCGATGCGAAGAGCCGCCTCGACGGTCTCCTTCATGGCTTTCGGGCTGAGATCGCTGGTGCTGGCGGATCCTTTTCGTTGCCCGAGGTAGGCGGTGAGACCGAGTCCCCGACTGCGATGGTGTTCTACCGTTTCAACCTCTCCAAGACGGGCGCTGACCGAGAGTCCTGACTCGATGCTGAGACCGACCTCACTGCCGGTAGCGCCCTGCCGGCGCGCCTCTTGAAGGCAGTCACCGACGAGATTCTTGAGGGCATCGAGAGAGAGTTCGCTGGGGTTTGAAGGCGGCAATGTGGACACAGAAAATCCGGTATTGAAAGGAATGAACGAACTAGTCCTGAACGCGGGTTCCACCCACGGTGAGACTGTCCACTTTCAGGGTCGGTTGCCCGACACCCACGGGGACACTTTGGCCATCTTTGCCACAGGTGCCTACCCCGGT
>RFVA01000282.1 GCA_009922685.1 Gammaproteobacteria bacterium
CATGAAGGGCTGCCGGGAGGGGAGCTCCTGACGCGCCGCATCAATCAGCGAACCCCGAATCCTTCGATCCAGTTTCGTACTGACCGAACCTTTGGTCACAACCTGCTGGACCAGCACCTCCGCACAATGTTTGAGTAGACTGTTTTTCTCGTAGGCCACCCCACCCCCATACTGACAACCCTCAGGCATCAGGAATAAGGCCTCCTTAAGCAGGTGTTCATAATCATCCGAAACAATCTCCCAACCCGCATGGAGCTCATATCCTTCTGGTTCTATGGCGCGGTAGAGAAGACTCGGAATATAGCGGTCGCGCAGAATGATGGACTTGATGTTCTGGCTAAAGTAGTGCCAAAAGAGAAGATCTGAGCCGGGCCTGACCTCAGAACCACAACAAAAGGCCAAAAATCGAAGGTCACCGAGTTGGCTGATCGGCCTCACCTGACGATAGGCGTCCACCTCATAAAGGCCCAAAGCGGCCTCTTCAGGAGGGGCTTCATGATCTTTTTCACATTCAGGAGCTGGCCATGGACCATCGAGCATGGTGGGAAGCGCCACCGATTGAACCCCAAAATGAAACCGGCGCTCATAGGCAGAGACCGAGAGACCCATCATTCCCTCAAGAAACTCAATGAGATCGGTCTTTGGAAGATGCCGGGGATGCTGCAAGGGTGTGAGGCCTTCCCGAACCACATCGTCTTCGACCCACAACCAGAAATCACCCCCCTGGATGAAGTCATCGGTGGGCTCTGGGACCCAAGAACAGTGGAGGACTTTCATCAAGAAGAATCTGGAGAGGCCAAAATCCGCTATTGTAACGGGTCTCAGCCAAGATCAACCGGTCACGATCCGGTGAAGGCTCAAGATCCTCCCCATCGATTAGTGATAAAGCCCATGTGTCTTGCCGTTCCAGGACAAATCCAAAGCCTTCTAGAGTCCAAAGATGCGCCCACCACCGCTCGGGTCGTCTTTGGTGGCATGACGACGGACGTCTCCCTCGCCTTCACCCCTGAGGCAA
>RFVA01000283.1 GCA_009922685.1 Gammaproteobacteria bacterium
TTCTACTGGATGGGCCAAAAAACCAGCCTTGGCCTCATGGACGATAGTTTTTGAAAAGGGCGCCTTGGCGCCTTCATCTGGCGTGGGTCAGAATTTCTTCGACCAAGGTCTTCATATCGGACGCTGCTGGGCTTTTAGGGGCAAATTCAAGAACCGAGAGACCGGCTGCGGCACTTTCTGCAAAGACCACACGTTGACTCACCGTGGCGGTTAAGACCTCGAAAGGATAATCTTTCAGGGCTTCAATCACTTCCCGCCCGATGGCGGTATGAGCGACCAAACGATTGATCACGAAGAGGCTCTTTAAATGAGCCTTATAGATCATCGCCTCCTGGATCATTTTGACGATTTCATCGGCCGCCCAAATATCATAAGGGGATGGCTGAACGGGTATCAGAACCAGATCACTGGCCATAATCGCCGACTTTGCAAGATCGTTCACTCTTGGGGGACCATCGATCACTACATGGTCATGGGCCGTGGCTAATCCTGGAATATCCTTATGGAGCGTAGGACGCGCCATGCCGACCACCGGAAAGAGGCTTTCCTCCTGCCGTGATGCGTTCCAATCCAGTGCACTCCCCTGTGGATCAGCATCGACTAAAAGGGTTTTCTGTCCGGATTGAGCGAGTCCCGATGCGATGTTGATCGAGAGCGTCGTTTTACCGACCCCGCCTTTTTGATTCAAAACACTAATGATCATGGATCCACCCTTTGAAACGATCCGCCATGATAGGGGCCTCTTTGGGAGGAAGGCAAGGAAACCCGATGGTTTTATAGATTAAAAAGAAAGAGATAAATCTTATGTTTACTATTAGTGCCGCCTTTTTCTGTGGAAGAAGGCTTTTCCTTATATGACTGAAGGGGTTATGACACCCTGAGCCTGTGGATAAAAGCGCTTTGGGGTCCCCTCTCATTGTGGATAAAGGGGAGGGTTTTGTGTGGGATCTCCTGCCACCCCATTCATCCACAGCCTCGGGACCCCTTTGTCCACAGCGTTG
>RFVA01000030.1 GCA_009922685.1 Gammaproteobacteria bacterium
GGTTTCCCCGGGGAAACCGACATCGAATGGCAGGAAACGCTGCGCTTTGTAGAGGAAGTAGCGTTTGGCGACCTTCATATCTTCACCTTTTCACCGCGCCCGGGAACGCCCGCTGCCGAGATGAAGGACCCCGTCCCGGGGCCCGTTAAAAAGGAGAGGAGCCTGGCCCTCCACGCCCTTGCCGCTCAGCAGAAGAAAGCCGCACTGTCCAGTGGGGTCGGCCGATGTCAGCCGGTCCTCTTTGAGGGGGTCCGCCGAGAGGGCGAGAAGACCTTCCTTTCAGGCTATACACCGAACTACTTCAAGGTCACCATTGAACCTCGGGGCCACGATCCAGCAAGCCTCAGCTTCCAGATTCTGCCGACCCTTCTTTCAGCACTTGATGAGAAGGAGCAAGGATTCCTTGGCACGCTCGCTGCCCCCACGCTTTCGAATCCAGCATGACCAGGACACCCGAACTTTGGCGTCCAAAGTTCCACCAGCCCCTCATCGCCATAGGTTCGATCCTTTTCCTGGCCCTCCTTTGGCAGCTGATCGCCGCTCACGAGGCATCGCCTTTACTCCCGACACCGATGAAGGTGCTCGAAGTGCTCTGGCAAGAGTCGGTCTCAGGTCGTCTTCCCCACCATCTCGGCATGACCCTGGCTCGACTGATCGTCAGTTTCTTGATCTCTATGATCCTCGGGACCGCAATGGGCATTGCCCTTGGCAGGACCCCTCGGCTGGACCAGTTTTTTAGCACTTGGCTGGTTATCGCCTTAAACATCCCCGCCTTAGTCACCATCATTCTCTGCTATGTCTGGTTTGGTCTTGGAGAGTTTGCCGCGATCCTGGCGGTGGTCATCAATAAGTTGCCCCAAGTGATCGTTACCGTTAGAGAAGGGGCTCGTCACCTTCGGCAGGATCTTTTGGAGATGGCGGAAGTCTATCGTTTTGGCACCTTCAACACCCTTCGACATGTCCTCTGGCCCCAGCTATTTCCCTACATCATGACGGCGGGCCGCACCGGCCTGGCCCTGATTTGGAAAATCATTCTGGTTGTCGAACTCCTCGGCCGCAGTAACGGCATGGGCTACCAGTTGCATCTCTTTTTTCAAACCTTCGATGTCGCCAGCATTCTTGCCTACTCCCTGGCCTTTATCTTCATCGTGCAGTTGATGGAATGGACCATCCTGGTCCCTTTGGACCTTAAAGCCCAGCGTTGGCGACGATGACCGCTTTAAGGATTCAACACCTTCATAAAGATCATGGCCGGGGGCCGGTCATAGCAGACCTTAACCTGACCGTCGAATCGGGTGAATTTGTCTGTCTTTTAGGGCCATCAGGCTGCGGCAAAACCACCTTACTCCAACTGATCGCCGGCTTGGATCGGCACTACTCCGGTGACATCGAGATCCATCAACGGGACCCGAAGGTGCTTCGTATTGGCTATGCCTTTCAAGAGCCCCGGCTACTTCCTTGGCGAACCATTCGCGATAATCTGCGCCTAGCCCTGCCCCCGGGAATGGACCCCAACAAGATCAACCGCTTCATCGACACGGTGGGTCTGAAGGAGGTAGCGGATCAATTCCCACAGACGCTCTCGGTTGGCATGAACCGGCGCGTCTCGCTGGTCCGGGCCTTTGCAATCGATCCCGACCTCCTCCTCATGGACGAGCCGCTGGTCTCCCTTGATGCCCCAACGGCAAGGCGCCTTCGGACTTGGTTGGTCACACTCTGGGAGGAGCGCCCGCACACGGTTCTCTTTGTGACTCACGACCTCCGTGAGGCCATTGAAATCGCCGATCGGATCCTTTTTCTATCGGCAAGCCCCCTCGAGGTTCTCGCAGATATTCCCGTGGCGATCAAAAGAGAGCACCGCAACCCCGAGGCGATCGAATCTTTCACCGCTCACCTCAAATCCCGCTATCCAAGCCTCAATGGGTTGCTCTGAGAGGACATTGCGGGATCAATGAGATCGACGAAGGAGATCTTGATAGACCGCCAGGTTGCCTTCAACCATCCGATCTTCAGAAAAATAGCTTTCGACCCATTGTCGCCCTGAAAGACCCATAGCCCTTCGTCTATGGCCGGATGAACCACCAGATCCAAGCACGGCAGAATGCGTTGAAGATCATCCCTAAACCCCCCTAGAGCGACTCGATCAGTGAGATCTCGATCTCTAATCATGGCCTTCAACGACGCTTCGAGGGGTCCCCGGCCGAAGAAAAGAACCCGGACATCGGGGCATTCCCTCAGAATCAGCGGCATCGCCTCTATGAGGAGGTGATGCCCTTTTCTCGGAATCAACTGGGCGATGACGCCCATCACCAAACTTCCGCCGGGGAGTGAAAAGGTCTCCTCAAACCAAGACCGCTCGGGATGTTCGAGCCAGGGGGTAATCTCAATGGCATCGGGAACACAGGCGAGCTTCGTCCTTGGCAGCCCTTCACTCAAAAGTACCTCGCCAATCGCCTTTGAGATGGCAATCACCCGATCATGAAGCCGGTATTTGAGCGCCACGGCCAGCCGGCTCTCAGGATTATCCTGTCGTCTTGAATGAACCACCGGAACGCCGGCCACTCGACAGGCGATTCCCCCCATGACGTCGGCCCCGATTCGGCTGTGCAAATGAACGACATCTGGTGAGACCCTTTGGATCACCCGATACAGTCGATGAATCAGTCCAACGTCGAGATCACCTGCCATCGGCAAGCTGATCACCTCCCCAAACGGCGCAGCAGCGACTGCGAGCGCGCTGCCCACCCGGCAGACGAGAATGTTTTGAATGCCTCGCGCTTGAAGCCCTTTCATGAGCAGCAGGATCTGATGGGCCCCGCCATAGAGATTTCTCCCCCCCTCGACGTGTAAGACCTTCACGAGATCGCCGAGGTCTGGCCCATGGGCGTGGGGTTTCTTTCCCAAGGCCCTGACATGGCGACGGGCCCTTGAGGGCCCGTCATGATCCAATCGGTGGTGAACACAGCGCCTATTGAACCAACGCGAGCAGCACACCCGCAGCAACCGCCGAACCAATGACCCCGGCCACATTGGGGCCCATGGCATGCATGAGAAGGAAATTGTGGGGATTGGATTCCTGACCGACTTTATTGGCAACCCGAGCGGACATCGGCACCGCCGATACCCCAGCCGCACCAATCAGAGGGTTCACTTTATTTTCAGGTGAAATCACGTTCATTAGCTTGGCCATGAGCACACCCGAGGCGGTCCCGAAACTGAAAGCAAGGGCCCCAAGGACCAGAATGCCGAGCGTTTCGGTCCTCAGAAATTGATCGGCGCTGAGCTTGGAACCCACCGCGAGCCCCAGAAAAATAGTGACCACATTGATCATTTCATTCTGCGCGGTCTTACTGAGTCGATCGACAACCCCACATTCGCGAATGAGATTGCCGAGACAAAACATTCCAATCAGCGGCGCCGCTGAAGGCAACAGCATCGCGGTGAGAATCAATAAAATGCCGGGAAAAATAATTTTCTCAAGGCGGCTGACGTGGCGCAGCTGAGCCATTTCAATCAACCGTTCTTCCTCAGTGGTCAGCGCCCGCATGATCGGTGGCTGGATCAAAGGCACCAAGGCCATATAGGAATAGGCAGCGACCGCGATCGCGCCCAATAGCTCTGGGGCCAATTTCGACGCCACGTAAATTGACGTCGGTCCATCGGCACCCCCAATGATGGCGATGGCCGCCGCATCCTTAAAAGTAAAGTTCATCCCAGGAATCAGATTAAGCGCGAGGGCGCCAAACAGGGTCCCAAAAATACCAAACTGGGCAGCGGCACCCAAGAGCAGGGTCTTTGGATTAGCCAGCATAGGACCAAAGTCGGTCATCGCCCCAACCCCCATGAAAATGAGCAAGGGAAAGATACCCGACTTAATACCGAGGTAAAGATACGATAATAAGCCGCCTTCTTCGGCGATACCGGCCATCGGGATATTGCTCAGCACGGCGCCAAAGCCGATAGGCAACAACAGCAGCGGTTCAAATTCCTTCTTGATCGCGAGATACAAAAGGCCAAAACCGACCGCCATCATCACCGCTTGGTCAGCCTGAAAATTCGACAGACCGGTGCTGGCCCAGAGTTGAATCAATCCATCCATCAGTTACCTCATTCGAGCACAAGGAGGTCGTCCTGAGACCCTACCGTCTCACCGACCTTGACCGCAATGCTCGCGACGATCCCGCCTGCGCGCGTCCGGATTTCCGTTTCCATTTTCATGGCTTCCATCACAATCACGACCGTATTAGGCTCCACATGCTGCCCAGGCGCAACATTGATTCTCAGAACGTGGCCCGCCATGGGCGCTTTGACAACCTCTCCTTCGCCCTTGGCTTGAGGCTTTGGAACCGGCGCCTCGGCATCTGCTGGGGCGACATCCACCTTGTAGTTCCGCCCATTAACCGCGAGGACGCCCGGAGTCGGCGCCTCCACTCGATAGCTTTGGCCATTGACCACCACGTCGAAGACCGCCTCGGAGGCCCCCTTTGAGGCGCCGCCTTTGGCTGGGCGATCAGCATGGGGTGCCGGCTCGAAGGCCAGAGGATTACCGCGATTTTGTAGGAATTTGAACCCTATCTGGGGGAACAGCGCATAGGTGAGAACATCATCGATCTCATCCTTTGCGAGAACAACGCCCTCCGCACTCGCCAGCACATGCAGCTCGCTCGCGAGTTTCTCAAGTTCAGGTTCGAGAAGATCTGCAGGGCGACAACTGATGGGCGCGTCCCCACCCAAAACCTTCTTCTGCAGGCGCTGATTAACGGCGGCTGGGGTGGCCCCGTATTCGCCACGAAGGACCCCCTGAGTCTCCTTGGTGATCGACTTATAGCGCTCTCCCATCATCACGTTGATCACGGCTTGACTGCCCACAATCTGGGAGGTCGGCGTCACCAAGGGAATATACCCAAGATCCTTTCTGACCTTGGGAATTTCATTGAGGACCTCATCGAACCGATCGAGCGCACCCTGCTCCTTTAATTGGCTTTCCATATTGGTGAGCATGCCACCTGGGACCTGAGCGACCAGAATACGACTGTCGATCCCCCTGAGACTGCCCTCAAACGCCGTATATTTTTTACGGACCTCACGAAAATAAGCGGCAATCTCTTCGAGCTTTTTGAGGTTGAGACCGGTCTGGCGTTTCTGCCCCTCAAGCGCTGCAACGACCGCTTCGGTAGCACTATGGCCATAGGTCATACTCATCGAGGAAATCGCTGTATCGACATTGTCGATACCTGCTTCAGCGGCCTTGATAATGGTGGCCGTACTCAGCCCGGTGGTGGCATGACACTGCATATGAATCGGCACGGCTACCGCCTTTTTTAGGCGAGAAACCAGCTCAAAGGCTTCATAGGGTTTTAAAAGACCTGCCATGTCCTTAATGGCAATGGAATGAGAACCCATGTCCTCCAGCCTTTTGGCAAGATCAACCCACATCTCGATCGTATGCACTGGACTGACCGTATAGGAAATCGTTCCCTGAGCATGTTTGCCATTGGCTATGGTGGCCTTGATGGCCCGCTCAAAGTTACGAGGGTCGTTAAGCGCATCAAAAATTCGGAAGACGTCCACGCCATTGACCGCGGACCGCTCGACAAACTTGTCAACAACATCATCGGCGTAATGGCGGTAGCCGAGGAGATTCTGCGCACGAAGCAGCATTTGAAGGGGGGTTTTGGGAAGCGCCTGCTTCAACACCCTCAGCCGGTCCCAGGGATCCTCACCGAGATAGCGAATGCAGGCATCAAAGGTCGCCCCGCCCCAACTTTCAAGGGACCAGAATCCCACCGCATCCAACTTATCGCAGATGGGTAACATGTCATCAATCCGAAGGCGGGTTGCCAGCAATGACTGGTGCGCATCCCGCAACACTACATCGGTAATACCCAGTTTGGCCATATGGTCAGTTCCTTTTGAAAGTTCTCGTTGGCCCTATTCGGGTGCATTCAGTTCAACGAACGGGATTGACACTCCACGGCCGCCGCAATGACCGCAACCAGTTCAGCCTCTTCCTTTTCCACCTCAAGGCTGGATCGCTTCGTGTGTTGAATGGGCGCTGGTGACATCGTCCCCACCAGTCTCGCGGTGACGCCGATGATCCATACAAGAAGGGCTAAAAAAAGATAGACGATAGCCATGCCGATGATCATCAGCTTAAGGCCTGGAAGAAGGAGTTCAGAAAGCGATGGTTCCATGTCGGGTCTGGTCGATGTCGTGAGGGCCCAGGCTCGAAGAGCGGTTGACCTATGATAATTCGATGCCGGCTGAAAGTCGAACGCCACATGAAAGCCACGGCCCTTTCATCCACCCACCATCACCTTTAGGCTATCGTTACCATAAGTATTATTGATTAGATTTGCTTATATTTTCATGTGAAACTTATGTCTAACCTCAACAGAACCCCGAGATTGAGCTCAGCTCTCTGAACCTCCTTCGGCAGTTCTCCTCCTTCAGCGACCGTCAGGTCGCTTTTTTTTGCCAAAAAAAAGCCTGCTGTACGCAGGCGTTTTTTATTCTTCTTCTAGTTATTTAGGGCGACCTGGCGGTGAGGCTCGGTCACCTCGGCACGATCATTATTATTATGTGCCATAAGGTTTTCTCCTCCTTCCTGGCTTTAGCACAGCGAGATCAACCTCGGGTGCCGTGGGTAGTGTAATAAAAAATAAATTCCTGTCTAGTTTTTTTTCGCTGGCCACGGAACTTGAGGGGAGCATCATATTTCACGCTCAATCCATTCCTCTGCTTGTTGATTGATTTCAGCGGCGGAGAGTGCCGCCCCATCCAGTAAAGGCCCAAGGACAATCTCGATCTGGCCGGGATACTTCATGAAACCGTTCTTGGCCCAATATTCTCCCGCGTTATGCGCCACCGGGATCACCGGACAGGCGGCTCTTTGGGCCAACATGCCCCCACTGGAGCCATAGCGCCCGCGAGACCCCGGAGGAACCCGAGTGCCCTCCGGGAACAAGACAACCCAGCGGCCATCGTGAATACGCTCCGCTCCAACCCGAAGAATCTGTTTCAACGCCTTAGCCTTGGCTGCCCGGTCAATAGCAATCGGCTCGAGAGTGGCCATCGCCCAACCCCAGAAGGGAATCCGAAGCAATTCCTCTTTGAGGATAAACACGACGGGAGGGAAAATGACCTGGAGCACCAAGGTTTCAAACGCCGACTGGTGCTTGCATAAGATGAGGCCACTGTGACCTTGTGGAATATGCTCCTGGCCCCTAACTGAATAACGAAGTCCACAGACCGCTCGAAGCACCCAAAGATTAAACCGCACCCACAGATTGGCCGCGCCATAGCGCACCCTAAAGGGGGCCGGCCACAAAACCAGCATGATGGGGCCGAGAATCAAGGTCGAGAGAATTTGCCCCAACAGATAGATCAATGAACGAACCGCGATGACCCACTTAGTCATGACGCTGGAGGATCGAAAGGGCGGCTTCATAAAGATTGCTGAAGACAGGAAGATCAAGATTCGGGTGCAACTTCAAGGTTCTTTCGCCTTTACCGGTTTCAACCAGCATCGGAGCCGCACCGACCGATCGGGCCGCCTCAAGGTCCCGAAAAGAGTCACCGATCGCGGGAACACCATGAAGATTCACCGAGAAGTCTTCTGCCATCCGAAGGTACAGCCCGGCCTTAGGCTTCCGGCACTCACAAAAATCCTCAGGCCCATGGGGGCAATGATAAATGGCCTCAATCCGACCACCCCGAGCCTCGACTTCCCGAACCATCTTGGCATGGATCTCCCGAAGAACCTCTTCATCGAAATACCCCCGGGCAATAGCAGACTGGTTCGTGATCACCACCAGCCGATAGCCATGACGGGTCAATAGTTCGATCGCCTCAAGACTTCCAGGAATTGCCTCCCACTCTTCCGGCGACTTGATATAGTCATCAGAATCCTGATTGATCACACCATCACGGTCGAGAATCACCCATTTCATTGGTCTAGTCAGCAACGGTCTAGTCCTGAAGCTTTGAAATATCGGCAATATCGAGGAAGAGGCCTTCAATCATCGCGAGAAGCCCAAGCCGGTTTTGCCGGACCAAAGGATCCTCGGTCATCACCATGACCCCATCAAAGAACGCGTCAACAGGCCCCTTAAGGGCGGCCAATGACCTCAGGGCCTCGGTGTAGTTCGCACCTTTGAGGAGGGCATCGATCGATCCCCGGGCGTCTCTCGCCGCGGCTAAAAGAGCCTGCTCTGGGGCTTCAAGAAGGCTTGAGGAATCGACTGATGCAGCGACTTCTTCCGTCTCGTTCTTTTTGAGAAGATTCCGGATGCGTTTATTGGCCGCAGCAAGACTCTCAGCCTCGGGAAGAGGGCGAAAGACCTTTACCGCCTCCAAACGCTTCATGAAATCCAGAAGACTCGATGGCCTCACCGCGAGGACCGCCTCGAATTCATCAGGACGGGCCCCCTGCTCAAGACAATAACCCCGGAGTCGCTCGAGAATAAACGTCTCCACCAAATCCAGCGTCTTCTCGCGATCAAAGTCATGCTTCAGGGCTTGAAGGGCTAAAGCAAGCAACGGGCGTGTTCCTCGATGGCTTCGGCAATCTCCCTCGGCTCGCCTTCTGCCAGCGCATAATATCGGCCCATGATGCCCTGAAGCTCCGGAAATTCACCCACCATCGCCGTGAGGAGATCCGCCTTGGCAAGCCTTGCCGCCCGCGCGAGAAGATCGCCGTCTTGACCGAGATCCTTGGCCATGGCCCTGACCAAAGCCGCCACCCGCTCCGTCTTTTCAAGCAGTGAGCCCAAATTTTTCTGGAACGTCACCTGCGCAAGATCTTCTACACGGCTCAGCAAGCTTCTTTTCCGATCCTGATTCCAGAAGAATTCGGCATCAGAGAGTCGCGGTCGAACGACCCGCTCATTGCCTTCCCGAACTGTTTCGATCCGCGTACTGTCGATGTTGCTGAAGGTAATAAAATAAGGGAGTAGCTCCCCCCCGACCCCCCGAACCGGAAAATACTTCTGATTGGCCTGCATCGTGGTGATCAGAACTTCAGCAGGGAGCACCAGAAACCTTGGCTCGAAACGGCCAAGGACCGTTATGGGCCATTCCACCAGCGCAGTGACTTCATCGAGCAGCTCAGGGTCAATGACCGCCACCCCGCCGACCGACGCCGCGGCCTCTTCGGCTAAATGACGAATCTTCCCTTGGCGCTCATTAAAATCCGCCATCACGAAACCTTGCTCAAGAAGGCTTCGGACATAATCCCCTGAAGACTGGAGCGAAATCGATCCGATGCCATGAAACCGGTGCCCCCGGGTGAGGCGATCGGCGGCCACCCCCAAAATCTCAGCCGGCACCACCTCCTCACCCATCAAGAGGACCACCCAGTGCACGGGTCGGACGAATTCGGCCGTCCCATCACCCCAACGCATCCGTTTAGCGATCGGCAGGGCCTGAAGGGCCTCTTCTAAGAGGCCGGGAAGAATCGCAACCGTCGCCACACCCTTAAGCCTCTGCTGGACGGCCACCCAGGCCCCCTTGTCTGTTTCAAGGGTGATCAGCTGATCCAGCGTCGCCCCCGCACTGCGAAGAAATCCTTCAAGCGCCTTGCTGGGGGTGCCATCGGCAGCATAGGCCGCACTTTGAGCCGGACCACGACGCTCGATATCCTGATCCGGCTGAGCCATGGGAACCCCCTCAATGATGAGGGATAACCGTCTTGGCGTTGCAAAAGGTGTGATCGATGTGAAACTCACCCCGGCTCGTTTAAGACCCTCTGAAACGCCTTGGGTGAGGGCACGACTCAGGGTGAGGAGAGACTTTGGAGGTAATTCTTCCGTCCCCAATTCAAACAGCACATCACGGGTTTCACTCATGGGGGGCACCCTTCTCATTCAGCATAGGAAACCCAAGGGACTCCCGGCGGTTGTAATAAGCCTCGGCGACCGAGCGGGCCAATTCGCGCACTCGGAGAATAAAACGTTGCCGCTCAGTGACCGAAATCGCCTTTCGGGCATCCAGAAGGTTAAAAGCGTGCGAGGCTTTTAGAACCATTTCGTAAGCGGGTAGGGGCAGATCAAGGCCAATCAACCGTTTAGACTCACTCTCGTAGGTATCAAAAGCCCCGAACAGAAAAGTGGTATCGGCATGCTCAAAATTGTAGGCCGACATTTCAACCTCGTTTTGATGGTAGACGTCGCCGTAGGTGACAACACCCTGAGGGCCCCGCGCCCAGACCAGGTCAAAGACACTCTCACAGGCCTGCAAGTACATTGCGATGCGCTCAAGACCATAGGTGATTTCACCGCTCACCGGCCGACAATCCATACCCCCGACCTGCTGGAAATAAGTGAACTGAGTGACCTCCATACCATTGAGCCACACTTCCCAACCAAGGCCCCAGGCACCGAGGGTCGGCGACTCCCAGTTGTCTTCAACAAAACGAACGTCATGTTCCTTAAGGTCAAACCCCAAGGTTTCAAGTGAGCCGAGGTAAAGGTCCTGAAAATCCTTCGGCGAAGGCTTCATGATCACCTGGAATTGATAATAGTGTTGTAAGCGATTGGGATTCTCCCCATAGCGGCCATCGGTCGGGCGCCGAGAGGGTTGGACATAGGCCGTATTCCAAGGCTCTGGACCAATAGAGCGAAGAAAGGTCGCTGGGTGAAAAGTCCCTGCCCCGACCTCGAGATCCAAAGGCTGCAGGATCAAGCAGCCCTGAGCCGCCCAAAAGTCCTGAAGCGCTAGGATCAGGCCCTGAAAAGTTGAGACATCGCGTTGCTGCTGGGACACCGAAACCACTCCAGTGAAGCGAAAGGAAAAGAGAGCGATTATAGCTGAAGTCGCCCCTTTAACCGTTGGATAGAGCCAAATGCCGACCGAAAGAAAGCGCTCAGACGAGGCGGCAATCGGCGTCATCAGGAGCGCCGAGGAGCCCCCTAGGGGTTTGAAACAAAGAGATTATTGGGTATGGTCCTTGAAAACTTTGGAGCCCCCGTCCTGGTCAAAGCCTATGACCTGATAGGGATCCTTCGAGGCCCCCATTTCCATGCCCGGGGTTCCAACCGGCATCCCAGGGACCGAGAGCCCCAGGGGGCCCGCCTTCATAGCGATCAAGGATCGGATGTCTTCGGCGGGGACGTGTCCTTCAATCACGTGGCCAGAAACGACCGCCGTATGGCAGGATCTGAGTGCCGATGGAACCTTATACTGGTTCTTAATCGCCGTCATGTCCTCACTGGTGATGTCCTCCACCACAAAACCCTGGTCTTTCAAGTGAGTCACCCACTTCCCACAACAGGTGCAGGTCGGACTTCGATAAACCTTGATAGGAGGCTTGGCCTTCATGGATTCAGCGGCGGCGAGCGAAGTGCTTACTAAGAACAGGAGGGAGAGGAGGCCAACGGACGTTTTCATGAGACATTCCCCTGGGTGAACCGTTAATGAAGAGAGGGTCACTGTCGACTATACGGCATGGCGAGGTCTGTTGAAAATGAACCTTCCGCCAGAAATCCCCTTGCCTTTAGAGAAATCCTCCTGTCCGTTGACCCTGAGGTTCCGATCGTCGCCCCAGTCAAGGCACCAGGAGGCCCAATTCGCCGGATAGCCGATTGAGAACTGGGCATCAGAACCGCTTTAT
Organism: Gammaproteobacteria bacterium; assembly: GCA_009922685.1. Lineage (GTDB taxonomy): Bacteria > Pseudomonadota > Gammaproteobacteria > Methylococcales > Methylococcaceae > UBA6136. Next base: position 11,612 of record RFVA01000030.1, read on the forward strand.
GACAAAATCATCGCCTTTTTGAGGCGGAGACGTTGTCATGCGAGTCATCCTTTTGGGTGCACCAGGGTCCGGCAAGGGCACTCAAGCTCAAGCGATTACCGAACAATTTGGTATACCGCAGATTTCGACGGGCGATATGCTGCGTGCGGCCGTCCGCGAAGGCACCCCTTTAGGGGTTGCTGCCAAGAAGATCATGGATGACGGCCTTCTGGTCTCCGATGACATCATCCTGGGGTTGATCAAAGAGCGGATTCAAGCGGATGACTGCCGTAACGGTTTTTTGCTCGATGGCTTTCCCCGAACGATCGCCCAGGCGGATGGCCTCGAGGTGATGGGCATTGCCGTTGATCACGTGATTGAATTCATGGTGGATGATGAGGAAATCGTGAAGCGGATGAGTGGCCGTCGCGTTCATCTTGGATCCGGTCGCTCTTACCATCTGGTCTTCAACCCACCCCGCGAAGAAGGCAAAGACGACTTGACCGGTGAACCTTTGATCCAGCGGGATGATGACAGTGAAGCCACCGTCAGAAAAAGGCTGGCGGTATATCATGAACAAACCAAGCCCCTGGTGGGCTATTACCAGACGAAAGCCGAACAAGGAACCCCTCAGTTCGACAGCATCAATGGCATCGGCCCGGTGGAGGCCATTACTGACCAGCTTTTAAAGGTTTTGCAGTAACCGCCCCATTCATGCGCTATTGCTGATTTTTTCCGATCACCCCTAACCTGAGACTGACGCTTATGGCCGGCAAGACCCTCTATGACAAACTTTGGGAATCGCATGTTGTCTGTACCGAATCTGATGGTTCGGCACTCCTCTACATCGATCGCCAACTCCTGCATGAAGTGACCTCTCCCCAGGCCTTCGAAGGCTTGAGACTCAGTGGACGCGGGGTCTGGCGCAAAGGCGCGAACCTTGCCACCGCCGATCACAACGTGCCAACGACAGGATTAGAGAAAGGGATCACCGATCCGATTGCAAAACTCCAGATCGAGACCCTCGATCGGAACTGCGCCGAATTCGGCATCACAGAATTCGCCATGGGCGATGAGCGCCAGGGGGTTGTCCACGTCATGGGGCCAGAGCAGGGAGCGACCCTCCCCGGCATGACCATCGTCTGTGGCGATTCCCATACGGCGACCCACGGCGCTTTTGGCGCCCTGGCTTTTGGAATTGGCACCTCTGAAGTCGAACATGCTTTGGCGACCCAGTGTCTGGTCCAGAGAAAATCCAAAAGCATGCTGATCAAGATCGAGGGTTCGCTCGGTGAGGGGGTGACCGCCAAGGACATCATTCTCGCCATCATCGGCCAGATTGGAACGGCCGGTGGCACGGGTTACACCATTGAATTTGCAGGTTCAGCCATCAGGGACTTATCCATGGAAGGCCGGATGACACTGTGCAACATGGCCATTGAAGCCGGTGCGAGAGCTGGTCTGATTGCCGTGGATGAGACCACAACAAAATATCTGAAGGGACGCCCGATGGTCCCCACCGGTAAACACTGGGATGAAGCGTTGATCAGCTGGAAGGACTTTAAGAGCGATGCCGATGCCGCCTTTGATGCGGTCATCGAACTCGACGCAAAAGTCATTAAGCCTCAGGTCAGCTGGGGGACTTCCCCAGAAATGGTTGTTTCGATTGATGGCAAGGTCCCGAATCCGAGCGATGAAAAGGACGCCGTCAAGCGGGATGGCATGGTGCGCGCACTGGACTATATGGGACTCAAAGCGGGAACCCTGATCACTGACATTCAGCTCGACAAAGTCTTCATCGGTTCTTGCACCAATGGTCGGATCGAAGATCTTCGAGCGGCGGCTAAGGTGGCCGAAGGCCGGAAGGTGGCCACCACGATCAAACTCGCGATGGTGGTTCCAGGCTCTGGCCTCGTCAAGAAGCAGGCGGAATCAGAAGGCCTTGATAAGATTTTTAAGGAGGCAGGTTTCGAATGGCGTGATCCTGGTTGCTCCATGTGCCTGGCGATGAATGCGGACCGCCTTGAGGCCGGTGAACGTTGCGCATCCACGTCCAACCGAAATTTTGAAGGTCGTCAGGGGTTTGGCGGCAGAACCCATCTGGTCAGCCCTCAAATGGCTGCCGCGGCCGCCATCGCGGGTCACTTCATGGATGTCAGAACCCTAAAGGCAGCGCCGGCGAGCGCTCCTAAGCCTTCAGCCACAAAAGCCTCGACGCTAAGCCCAGCAGCGCCTGAGGCCAAAAAGGCTCCGGCCCCCAAACCTAAGCCCTCGTCGAAGGCGGCGGTGAAGACCTCCGGAAAGGAAGCAGCCCAAAAGCCCGCCAAGGCCAAGGCGCCCACAACCCCAAAAGCCCCAACCACTGCCCGCAAGAGGACGACAACGTCATGAAATCCTTTCGCTATATTCACTCCAGAGTCATCTCGCTCGATCGGGCCAACGTCGACACCGATGCCATCATTCCAAAGCAGTTCCTGAAGTCCATCAAGCGCAGCGGCTTCGGCGTTTACCTGTTTGACGAGTGGCGCTATCTCGACCGCGGCGAACCCGACATGGACTGCACCCACCGTCCACTCAACCCCGACTTCGTCCTCAATAAACCGGCCGCCTATCGGGCCCGGATTCTTTTGACGAGGGAAAACTTCGGTTGCGGATCCTCTCGTGAACACGCGCCCTGGGCACTTGAGGATTATGGGTTTCGGGTGCTGATTGCCCCTAGTTTCGCGGATATCTTTTATAACAACTGCTTCAAGAACGGCCTGCTTCCGATCGTACTCGACACCAAAACGGTCGATCGTCTGTTTGACGAGGCCAAAGGCGTGGGTTACCAGCTTGAAGTCGATCTTGAAAAACAGAGAATCACGACAAAGTTTGGTGAGCGGATCCCCTTTGACATCGAGCCGACCCGAAAGCATCGCTTGCTCAATGGCCTCGATGACATTGCCTTAACCCTAAAGCATGCTGACGCCATCCGGGCGTATGAAGCGAAACGACGCAAGGAAGCCCCTTGGCTGTTCCCTGACGTCGCCTGATCTTTTAAACCGGGACAGAAAAGACCCTAGACATGACCATGAAAATTGCTGTACTCCCTGGCGATGGCATCGGCACGGAAATCGTTGCCGAAGCGATCAAGGTACTCCACGTCCTCCGTGAGGATTTTGGCCTCGACATGGAAACCGAAGAGGCCCTGATCGGCGGTGCCGCCTATGACGCGACCGGTACGCCATTTCCAGAGGCCACCCTGAAACTGTGCCAGGCGGCCGATGCCGTTCTGCTTGGCGCGGTGGGCGGCCCTAAGTGGGAGCCTCTCGACTATTCGTTGCGGCCTGAGCGCGGTCTTCTTGGCCTTCGTGCTGAGCTTGAATTGTTCGCTAATCTTCGGCCGGCCATTCTTTACCCGCAACTTGTCGCCGCCTCAACCCTGAAAGCCGAAGTGGTCTCAGGTCTTGACATCATGATCATTCGGGAATTAACCGGGGGGATTTATTTCGGTCAACCCCGGGGCCGACGTGTCAATGCGGACGGCGAACGCGAGGGTTTCAACACGCTTTACTACAAGGAATCGGAAATTCGAAGGATTGGCCATATCGCTTTTCAGACGGCCCAAAAACGGAACCGTCGTCTGTGCTCGGTCGATAAAGCCAATGTCCTTGAATGTACCGAACTCTGGCGCGAAGTCATGATCGAGGTATCGAAAGAGTATCCCGATGTCGAACTCAGCCACATGTACGTTGACAACGCGGCGATGCAGCTGGTTCGTGCCCCAAAACAATTCGATGTCATGGTCACCGAGAACATGTTCGGCGATATTCTGTCCGATTGCGCGGCCATGCTGACCGGCTCCATCGGGATGCTGCCCTCGGCTTCCCTCGATAAGAATGGGAAGGGCATGTTCGAACCCATTCATGGGTCGGCCCCTGATATCACCGGCCAAGGCGTCGCTAATCCGATCGCGACCATCCTCTCGGTGGCGATGATGCTGCGCTATAGCTTCAATGATGCAGTCAATGCAGATCGCATCGAAAAGGCGGTCACCGCGGCACTCGATGCCGGCTACCGAACCGCCGATATCGCCTCTCAAGGCACTCTCAAAACCGGCACTTCGGCCATGGGTGATGCCATCATTGCTGCCTTGCGCGCCTAAGGACTGGACCCGACGCCATGAGTAGAACGTTTAACGTTGCCGTTCTGGGGGCTACCGGAGCCGTGGGTGAAACCATGCTGAGCCTCCTTGAAGCGCGTGATTTCCCGGTGAACCAGGTGTTTCCCCTCGCCAGCAGCCGCTCCGCCGGACAGATCATCCCCTTTAAGGGGCAGGATCTCAAGGTGATCGATGTCGAGACCTTCGATTTTACCCAAGCCGAGATAGGCTTATTTTCAGCCGGTGCCTCGGTGTCTGAGCGCTATGCGCCCATCGCTGCAGCCGCTGGTTGCGTGGTGATTGATAACACCTCGAGGTTTCGTTACGACGACGACATCCCGCTGGTGGTCCCTGAGGTTAATCCTGAAACGATTGCGCTTTATAAGAACCGAGGCCTCATTGCCAATCCCAACTGTTCGACCATTCAAATGCTGGTGGCCCTAAAGCCCCTCTATGATGCCGTCGGGATCGAGCGCATTAATCCCCCAAGGTATATCCACGCCAGATCGCCTTCAATGTGCTCCCTCAGATCGATGTCTTCCTCGACAATGGCTACACCAAGGAAGAGATGAAAATGGTCTGGGAAACGCAAAAGATCCTTGGTGATGATCGCATCGCAGTCAATCCGACGGCGGTCAGGGTCCCGGTCTTTTATGGCCATTCAGAAGCGGTCCATATCGAGACCCGAGAAAAAATAACCAGCCAAGAAGCGCTCCACCTTTTAAAGCAATCCCCCGGGATTGTGGTCGTTGATGAGCGGGTGGCCGGAGGCTATCCGACCGCAGTCACCGAAGGCGCCGGCCACGACCCCGTCTATGTTGGACGGGTCAGAGAGGATCTCTCGCACCCACGAGGACTGAACCTCTGGGTCGTTTCCGATAACATCCGTAAAGGCGCTGCCCTCAATAGCATCCAGATCGCTGATATTCTGATTCAGAATTATCTGTAATCCCTACGGATGCTCTATCCTTGAGGCCCAGCGGCTTCCGTGCTGCCTGAGAATCCCTGTTGTCGCCAGGCCTCATAGAGGACAAGGGCGACGGCATTCGAAAGATTCAGACTGCGGCTTAAAGGCCGCATGGGGATCGTTAGTTGCCGCTCAAGGGGCAGCGCCTGCCTTAAAGCTTTCGGTAGCCCTCGGGTTTCAGGCCCAAAGAGGAACGCATCCCCTTGACTGAATTCAACCTCCGAGTAGGGTTTTAAGCCTCGCGTCGACAGCGCGAACAAACGGCTAGGCTTTACGCTTTGAAGGTAAGCCTCAAAGTCGTCGTGCAGGTCGACCTTCGCAAATTCATGATAATCAAGACCCGCCCGTCGGAGTCTTTTGTCGTCAAATTCAAAACCCAGTGGCCGAATCAGGTGTAAGGTAGCGCCCGCATTGGCGCAAAGACGAATAATGTTTCCGGTGTTCGGCGCAATTTCAGGCTCATAAAGAACGACCTGAAACATCTCAGGCCTTAAGGGGAGCCACGGGTGTCAGCCTCCAGATGTCGCGGTTGTATTCCTCGATGGTTCGATCAGAAGAAAACTTTCCGGCGGCCGCGGTATTTAAAATACTCATCCTCGTCCAGGCTTCCTCATCTTTGAAAGCCTTCGAGACGGCCTTCTGCGCCGTGATGTAAGCCACAAAGTCGGCGGCCGTCATCCAAGGATCAAAGGCCCCTTTGATCGCCTCGATGATCGGGTCAAATAAGCCAGGCTCTCCCACGTTGAAGCAGCCGGCTTCGAGGAGCCCCATCACCCTCGAAAAGTCCTGATTGCCGCGAATGATCGCCACAGGATCATAATCGCTTTTTTGGGCTTCCACCTCATCCGCGGTGAGACCGAAAAGAAAGAAGTTCTCTTCCCCCACCTCCTCGCGGATTTCAATATTGGCTCCATCCAACGTGCCGATCGTCAGGGCACCATTCAACATGAACTTCATATTGCCGGTCCCCGAAGCCTCTTTGCCCGCGGTGGATATTTGCTCCGAGAGATCCGTCCCAGGGCAAATAATCTCCATCGCCGTCACCCGATAATTGGGGATAAAAACCACCTTCAGAAGATCCCCTACGAGGGGATCTTCATTAACCACTCGGGCGACGTTATTGATGAGTTTGATGATCCTTTTGGCCATCTGGTAACCCGGCGCCGCTTTACCGCCAAAAATAACGACCCGTGGGACCCAGTTGTTTGCATCGCCGCGACGAATCAGGTCATAAAGATGAATCACATGAAGGACATTGAGAAGCTGGCGTTTGTACTCATGAATACGTTTAACTTGCGTATCAAAGAGCGCATCGGGCTTAATCACGACCCCGACTTCAGCCAAAACATACGCCGCCAGGCCCCATTGGTCTTGTTATTGAATTTCTTGGGCCACAGTTCGTGGAAATCCTTGAACATGCCTTCGATCAACAGATTGGAATGCAAGGCGGCTACCCCATTCACCGAGAAACTTCCGACCATGGCGAGATAAGCCATCCGAATCTGTTGCTCGGCGCCCTCCTCGATCAACGACATCCGGGCCAAGCGATCATGGTCACCCGGCCAGAGGGCCTCGACTTCTTTGAGGAAACGCGCATTAATCTCAAAGATGATCTCCAGCAAACGCGGTAACAATTGGCGGAACAACCTGACCGACCATTTTTCAAGCGCCTCAGGCAGCAAGGTGTGATTGGTATAAGCCATGGTGTGGGTCGTGATCTGCCACGCCCTCTCCCACGACAGTCCATGCTCATCCAGCAAAAGTCGCATCAACTCGGCAACGGCGATGGTCGGATGGGTGTCATTGAGCTGAAAAACATTCTTCTCCTCAAACCCTTCGAAGTCCTCACCATGGAGCGCTATCCATTCGCGAAGGATGTCTTGAAGACTGGCTGAAGCGAGAAAATACTGCTGGCGAAGTCGAAGCTCCTTGCCATTCTCACTCGCATCATTGGGGTAGAGCACCATGGTGATGTTTTCAGCGAGATTTTTCGAGCGAACCGCTTCGGTGTAATCGCCGGCATTAAATTCCCGGAGACTGAATTCGTCGGTGGCGGCGGCCTTCCAGAGCCTTAAAGTATTGACCGTGCCATTTTGATAACCCGGCACCGGAACATCGTAGGCCACCGCAAGGACGTCCTGGGTATCGAGCCACTCCACCGAACCCGTTGGGCTATGCCGAGTCAATCCGCCAAATCGGACCCGGATCTTCAGATCTGGACGTTCTAGCTCAAAGACAAGACCGTTGAGCAACCAGTGATCAGGCTCCTCCAGCTGATAACCCTGATCGATCAGCTGGCGAAACATGCCATATTCATAACGGATCCCGTAGCCTGTGACGGGCAACTGAAGGGTTGCGCAACTATCAACAAAGCAGGCCGCAAGGCGTCCAAGGCCGCCATTCCCAAGCCCCGCATCCGCTTCAATCTCAATGAGTTCCTCAAGGACCAATCCCAGATCCTTAAGAGCGATGACAGAAGCGTCTACCAAACCCAGATTGAGCATCGCATTACTGAGGGTTCGACCCATCAAGAATTCGAGTGACAGGTAGTAGGCGCGTTTACAGCCCGATTCACGGTAGGCTTCCTGTGTGTCTTTCCAGCGTTCCATCAAGCGATCACGGACCGAGAGAGCTACCGCGGTATAGGTATAGTGGGCCGACTTACAGGACTTATCGCGACCGAGAGTGACATTAAAGTGCTGAGCCACATCCCTTCCGATGTCAAAAGGCTCCATCCCTAGGGGTTTCGTTTCGGTCAGTTTCTGGGTGGGGTGACTGTACTTGAGGTGGCGAGTGGGCATACTGATGTCAATGGCGTTTTAGAAAGGGGCCCTGAAAGCCCCTTCAACAATTCTGAAAGAGGCCCCGCTCCTGTTAGCGTTCTGGGCTTAAGGGCCCATCAAGAGGGGTGCCACCAATAGGCCAAGATCGGCCAATCGCTCCATTATCGCACCGACAGGCCGAGAGGAAACCTCTTTGAGCAAAACGCGATGGACGGTGATCTGAGATTAGACATCCAGCTGGAGTTCCGCGATCTTCCGGGTCAGGGTGTTGCGCCCATAACCCAAGAGTTTGGCCGCCTCCTGACGCCGCCCCCGGGTTGCCCCCAGCGCACGGGTAATCAGAATCCCCTCCGCAGATTCAATGGCCTCCTTAGCCAAATTCACATGACCCAGCTTAAGCTCCTGATCGACCCAGTCCTTGAGGGCCTCCTGCCAATCGAGTCCGCCTGAATCCTCTCCACCCGCCTCACGCTGAGGTTGAAGCAGTTCAGGCGGAAGATCATCGAGATGGACATCCTTACCCGCAGCCATGACCGTAATCCAGCGGCAGGTATTCTCGAGTTGGCGAACATTTCCGGGCCAGCCCAGTGTTCCAAGGAGCGTCTCGACCTCCGGCTTCAAGACCTTGGTTTCAACCCGCAATTCGCGGCTGGCCTCGATGAGAAAATGCCGAAGCAATAACGCAATATCTTGCCGGCGCTCCCTCAGGGGTGGTAAATGAATCCGAATCACGTTTAAACGATGAAACAAATCCTCACGAAACCGGCCTTCTGAAACCAGCGTTTCAAGGTTCTGATGGGTGGCAGCAATGATTCTGACGTCGACCTTAACGGGGGTGTGGGCGCCCACCGGAAAAAATTCTCCATCGGCGAGGACTCTGAGGAGGCGCGTCTGAAGCTCAGCCGGCATATCGCCGATTTCATCAAGAAACAAAGTGCCGCCATCAGCCTGCTCAAATCGTCCGGCCCGGCGCGACTGAGCGCCAGTGAACGCCCCTCGCTCGTGACCAAAGAGCTCAGACTCCAAAAGATCTCTCGGAATGGCCGCCATATTCAGCGCAATAAAGGGCTGAGCCGCTCTTGGACTATGCCGATGCAAGGCCTTCGCCACCAATTCCTTGCCCGTCCCCGATTCCCCGTTGATCAACACGGTGATATGCGACCGGGCCAGTCTCGCAATCGCCCGAAAGACTTCCTGCATGGCCGGCGCGGCGCCGATAATTTCTGGGGTTTCCTCTGGAAAAATCGTCACCGGTTCCCGCTGCCCGCGGAGATGCTGGACCTGCGCGCAGGCCCTGCTGACCCGATCGACAGCCTCGTCCACATCAAAAGGCTTCGGAAGGTACTCAAAGGCTCCCCCATGGAAAGCCGCGACCGCGCTTTCAAGATCAGAATGCGCCGTCATGATAATGACAGGCAACTCCGGACAGCGTTCTTGGAGACGTTTTAGAAGCCCCAGCCCATCAAGGCCAGGCATTCTGATATCGGTCACGATGGCATCAGGTTGAACCTGATCGAGACGCTCAACAATCCCCTCAGCGCTCGAGAAACACTGTGTTTTGATGCCGGCTTTTTGGAGGGCCTTTTCGAGCACCCAACGGATTGATCGATCATCGTCGACAATCCAGACTTCATCCGCGTGCGTCATGCTCCATCTCCAAAGGCAGAAATACGGAAAATACTGTGGTACCGGCTTCGCTGGTGCACTCAATTAACCCGCCGTGCTGGTTGATCAAAGACTGGGCCACTGACAGTCCAAGTCCAGTGCCCTCTGCCCGCCCGGTCACCATGGGGTAGAAAATCTGGCCCATCAATTCAGGCGGAATACCGGGCCCGTTGTCCTCGATGTCAATCTTGACCGCCATCCGATTTCGCTTGTGTCCGATGGTCACCTGACGATGCACCCGCGTCCTCATCATAATGAGGCCCACCTGACTCAGCGCCTGAGCCGCATTCCTGACGATATTCAAGATGGCCTGAATGAGAAGATCACCATCGCCCATCACCAAGGGAATACTGGGATCATAATCTCTCTCAATCACGATACCGGCCGGCACCTCTACCTGGACCAACTGCCGAACCCGCTCAAGCACCTTGTGGATATTGGTCGGCTCCATCGCTAGGGGCTTATTGGGACCCAACATGCGGTCCACCAGAGATTGCAAGCGATCTGACTCGTCCATGATGATCTGTGTGTACTCGCGCAGCTCCTCTTCAAATAATTCTCTTTGCAATAGCTGGGCCGCTCCCCGAATCCCCCCTAAGGGATTCTTAATCTCATGCGCTAGCCCCCGCAGCAGCATTCGAGCCGCATTTTGCTGGGTCAGGATCTGTTGCTCCATCGAGATCCTAATGTGTCGGTCGACCTGTTCAATCTCTACCACCAGCCAATCGATGTTGTTCTTTTCTTGGACGGGCACCATCGTCATGGTGACCGTCAGGGGCTGTGAGGGAGGACCTAGGGTCACGTTGCGTTTGCTTAAAGTTTCCCCCCACTCGAGAGCGCGCCTAAAGTCCGCTTCAATACCCCGATCGCCAAGCAGGAAGATCTCACGCGCGCGGAGCCCTATGATCTGACGTGCACTGACTGCGAGCAGCATTTCGCCGGCGAGATTGATCGAGACCAACCGACAGTTGGCATCAAACAACAGCACCGCGTTCGTCAGGTGGTCGAGGATCCTAAACTCATGACTTTGATCAGAATCGTGATTCATAGGGAGCGTCCTGCAATTATGGGGCCAACGGAAGGTGTGGGTGCCCCGCCGAGGCACCTGACAAGATGCACCAAATTAGGGCATTGACGCGAGGGCTTCAAGCCCCAAGTTGGGGCGCGATAAGATCAAAGACCGGCTGCTTGAGGGGTTAACTTTCCCACAACCCCTTTTTCGTGGAGATTTTGAACAAATTCGAGACCCCATGTCGTGACCTGATCAATGGGAAGCTCCGGCAGGCGGCTTGCTATGTCGGTGAGGAGCCTGCCGACAGGAACGCCAGCGCCATCCTCAATCTTTGCAATCAATTCGGAGGCAAATGGACTCAGCTCGACGAAGCGAACCTGTTCAAAACGATCACGAAAGACCAAAAGTTGTTGCGCCTGATCCAAAGGCCCCTCCGGCCTGAACTGAGGGCCGATCTGCTGAACCGGATAGTCATAGGCGAGAGAGAAGGCGACTTTTGAAAAAACCAGCGGGGCACTGAAAAGGTCTTCGGCAAAATGGGGATCAATAGGTGGCGGCGCAAAGGGAGCCACCTGAAGCGCTAACTCCACCCACTCGTAATGTGCAAGTGCGAAGAGAAAGGGCGGATCCCAGGGTCGCGGCTTCCGCTCGAGCTCAAGATAATCAACAAACTCCCGGGCGATCTCAATGAATAGTGGGGTTTTGGCGGCGTGCTCGCTGAAGAAATCTCGAATCAGTTGCCGCCAGTCCTGGTCACTGAAGAGGCTTTTCAAGACCGGAAAACCGCTGCCGATGAAGCTCTCCATGTTATTAAAAAATAACTCGCGATAGACCTTCAACCCTCGCTCATCCACCTCCTTAGGAGGCTCATTCCTCGAAGGATCACGAAGGTGTGCGGCAAAAGTCGCCTGTAGCTCTCTAAAGCGCGGTCGTCTCTCAACCATGCGCCACAGCCCCCTTTGACCAAACCCCGCGCTGAAGCTGGTCAATTCGATCCAGTTCAGGCTTTAGGTCCTGAAGGGGAGGAATATTAAAATCCCGCTCCAGGAGGGTCGGAAGGCCACCAAAGCGATCATAGGCTGACGCCAGCAAAGACCAAACCGGCGCCACCGGCGATGCGCCATGCGTATCAATCAAAAGGTCCTCCGCTTCGACGTAATGTCCCGCGATATGGAGTCCGGTTATCCTAGCGCCTGGCAGTTTCGCCAAAAAGGCGTCCGCGGAATACCGATGGTTGACGCTGTTGACATAGACGTTATTGACATCCAGGAGGAGATCACAGTCGGCGAGCTCCAGAACCGCAAGAAGAAAATCGATCTCTGCCATCTCCTGACCGGGAGCCAAATAGTAGGAAACGTTCTCAATGGCGATCCGTCGCTCGAGGATCTCTTGGGTCTGAATAATCCGACGAGCCACATGCGCTGCCGCCTCCTCAGTGAAGGGGATCGGCATCAGATCATAAAGATGGCCCTGATCAGAGCAATAACTGAGATGCTCGCTATAAGCGAGAATGCGGTGGTCTTCCAGGAAGGTTTTAAGCTCCTTCAGGAAAGCCATATCCAAGGGGTCGGCACTGCCGAGGGATAACGACAGGCCATGGGCACTGAACGGGGTAGATTCTGTGAGCTGACGAAACAGGCGGCCCAACCGGCCACCGACCCGCATCCAGTTTTCGGGAGCTATTTCGAGAAACCGAATCGGTTCAGGGACAGCCTCGGCAAGAGGATCAAGATGGATCCGCCGCAAACCGAGGCCAACCCCCTGAAGCGGTAATGTCATAGCTCCCCGCATCACCAATGGCAAGGAGCTCAAGACGTCTTACTTCGACGTGGCGGGCTGCCCCATATTCATACCGGCGCACTTCCCTTCCATCGCCTTGCTTTCTTCTTGGGGCGACTTCTTGGCCTGCTCCATCATAGCCCCGCAATTCATTTCGGGGTTTTTCATCATTTGGCTAGCAAAGGAAGAAGCCATCGCGGCACCCAAAACAGTGGACATACCTTTCTTGTTCATTTCGTCTCCTCGGTTGGTCAAGTGGAAATCAAGCCCTGTCAACCATAGCCCTTTTCAAGGGACCATTCCCGACAAGGATCGCATCATTCTTATTTTCCAAAAGCTTTTACAGCGGCCGCTATTCTCACACACTGCCCCAGATTATGCATAAATCGCTTAGAGTGAGCCCTAGGCCCAAGGTTCCACCCCACTGAAGAAGGTCAGCTAGAAGCGCCCACCGATGGAAACCCTTTGACGCATCGGCTATTCTCTTCATTCATGCTGGTCCCCGAGGGACCAGGGATCCTTCCAACCATTCAGAGAAAACGATCCATGTTCTGCCGACATTGTGGAAGTGAAGTAAAGGACAAGGCCGTGGTCTGCAGCGGCTGCGGTGAAAACATTGGTGAGGGCGAGTCTCCCTTGTTGATTGGGGAAACAGGCCCCAAAGCGCAATGGAGCTGGTTCACCATGTTTGTAACCATCGGCGTGATTACCCTCTTGCTGCTGATTGCCATCATCGCGGGACTCTGAGCTTTCTAAAAAGATCAGCCTCTATCTGAGGTTTCGGGTGATCAGATCTTTAAGATGTGCTGACGATAATAACGAAGCTCTGCGATGGATTCCCCTATATCGTCTAGCGCCCGATGGCTTCCTTTCTTGGTAAAGCCTGCCATGAGCTCGGGCGCCCAGCGGGAGGTCAACTCCTTCAAGGTAGAGACATCGAGGTTCCGGTAATGAAAATAGGCCTCGAGACGCGGCATCTCCCTCGCAAGAAACCTTCGGTCCTGACAGATGCTGTTGCCACAGATGGGAGAGACACCTTGAGGGACCCACTGATGAAGAAAGGCCAGCGTCTTTGCCTCGGCCTCCTCAACCTGAAGGGAACTCTCAAGAACCCGCGCTATCAGACCAGATTGACCATGATGGGTCCGGTTCCACTCGTCCATACCATCAAGTACTGCTTGCGGCTGGTGGATGACCAACTCAGGACCCTCGGCAATGATCATGAGATCCTTGTCGGTCACCAGCGTTGCGATCTCGATGATGTGATCCTCAAGAGGATTCAGCCCGGTCATTTCAAGATCGATCCAGATGAGATTTTGGGGATGGGGTGACATGCGGCATTCCTTGAAAAAGCGTGGAGGAGGTCCAGGCATCCGCCTAGGGACAAAACCAACAAAAACCGGCAGAACCTGCCAGGATTAAAAAATGAATGATTTTACTGTGTTGTTCCTGATCGCCCTAGCAGCGTCATTTGTCGTTGAATTCTGGCTATCGCGACGTCAAGCCCTTCATGTGCTGATGCATCGCGGCGAGGTCCCAGAGGCCTTTAGGGAAAGTATCACGCTTGAGGCGCACCAGAAGGCGGCTGATTACACCGCCGATAAAGCGCGCCTGTCGGATATCGACCGCTTGCTTGGTGTCTTGGTCCTTTTGGGGTTTACTGTCGGCGGTGGCATTGGTTATCTGGAACGATTTTGGACGAGCCTTGGAACCACGACGCTGCTCTCTGGCATCGGACTGATCCTCTCGGTTCTTTTGATCACCCAACTCATCGAGCTCCCGATCAGCCTCTACCAGACCTTCGTCATCGAACAACGCTACGGCTTCAATCGAAGCTCTCTCGGTCAATTCCTGAAGGATCTCATCCTACAGACCCTGGTCAGCTTTGCGCTCGGCGGCCCCCTTTTAGCGCTCATCCTCTGGGTCATGACCTCCACTGGCCCCACCTGGTGGCTGATAGCGTGGGCGATTGTCATGAGCTTCTCGATTCTGATGAGCTGGGCGTATCCGACTCTGATCGCGCCCCTGTTCAACAAATTTACCCCCCTACCCGATGCGACGCTCAAAGCCCGTATCGAGGCCCTTCTCAAGCGCTGCGGCTTCCATAGCCAGGGCATTTTTGTGATGGACGGCTCTCGCCGCTCAGGTCATGGCAATGCTTACTTCACCGGGATTGGCGACAGCAAGCGCATCGTGTTCTATGACACGCTCGTCGAGTCATTGGAACATGATGAACTGGAGGCCGTACTCGCCCATGAACTCGGTCATTTCAAGCGCCGTCATGTGATCAAAATGCTCTTGACCAGCGCATGCCTGACACTGACGGGCTTCGCCCTTCTAGGGTGGATCAGCCAGAAGAATTGGTTTTATCAGGGCCTCGGTGTCGACGGCCCATCCACCGCCACCGCCCTTCTCCTTTTTATGCTGACGGCACCGGTGTTCACTGTCTTTCTCAAACCGGTCATCGCGAGTTTCCAGCGCCGCTTTGAATTTGAGGCAGACGACTTTGCCTCGGACCATACCCAAGCAACCCATTTGATTACCGCTCTGGTGAAGCTTTATCGGGAGAATGCGAGCACCCTAACGCCAGATCCACTCTACGCGGCCTTCCACTACAGTCATCCACCGGCCGCGATTCGCATCCAACACCTCAACCAGCGGACGACCCCAGCATGATGTCACCATGACCGAGGACCGAGGGCGAATGGCCAGCGAAAGGCCAGATCGCCCCGCAGCGGATCTATTGCAAGGTCTGATCGTGAGTCACCTGGGACAGGGGCTGGCGGTAGAAGGCGTCGATGGCACCATCGTTCTCTGCCACAGCCGAAGGCAATTGGGCCCCGTGGCTGTGGGCGATCGGGTTCTTTGGTCAAAGCAAGAGGATCAGGGGCGGGTTGAACAACTGTTACCCCGCCATAGTCTCCTCACCCGACCCGCGCATGGCGGCCGAATCCGCCCAGTAGCGGCCAATCTTGATCAGGTGGTGGTGGTGGTCGCCCCTGAACCTGAACCTGACTGGTTGCTGGTCGATTTGAGGACACCCTGGAGACCTACCGGGGTATCGGCTATCCCTGCCATTTGGTGAGCGCTAAAACAGGTGAGGGGCTTGATCAACTTCAATCCAGCTTAAAGGGACAACTCACGATCCTCTCGGGGCAATCCGGCGTAGGTAAGTCCTCACTCACCAATACGCTGCTCCCCGGAAAAAACCTAAAAACTCGGGAGCTTTCAGAAAAAGCGGGGCTTGGACGTCACACCACCACATCCGCCATGCTCTATCATTTGCCTGAAGGTGGCAGCCTAATCGATAGCCCAGGTGTTGCGGTGTTTGGTCTTGCAGAAATGACCGCCCAGGATCTCGCTCAAGGCTACCGAGAATTTCGCCCATTCCTGAATCACTGCCAGTTTAACGATTGCCGCCACCTCAAGGACAAAGGGTGTGCCATTAGACAAGCCATCACGGAAGGATCGATTGATGGCGCCCGCTACGACCGCTTTGTGAAACTCCTTCAGAAGATGCACCTCATTTAAATAAAGCGGACCAACAAAAAGGGCGCTTTAAAGCGCCC
>RFVA01000004.1 GCA_009922685.1 Gammaproteobacteria bacterium
TCTCAGTCCCAAGAGTAAGCTCAAGCCTGGGCAGGAAATTCTGGTGCAAGGCGTTTGATCTTTGTCATTGGTTTGCTTATTCATCCTAAAACTTTAAATCGGAGAAAACTTTCACATGACACACTCACTCAAGATCGGAGCGGCACTATGGGGCCTTCTTCTAGCCGTCAGTACCTCATCTCTAGCCGATGAGATTGGTTCTGTGAACTATCGCTTTAAATGGCTGGGTCCAAGCGACAAGATTGTGGTTGAAGCATTTGACGATCCTCAGGTGAATGGCGTCACCTGTTATATCTCAAGGGCAGAAACAGGCGGCATTAAGGGTATGGTCGGTTTGGCTGAAAATGCCGCTAAGGCCTCTCTGTCGTGTCGCCAGATTGGCCAGATTGATGTGGGGGCCTTAAACGATCTCAAGGATCAACAGGAGGTTTTCAGTGCCCGCGCCTCAGCGATCTTTAAAACCACACAAGTGGTACGGTTTTATGATAAGAAGCGCTCGGTTCTGGTGTATTTAACCTATACCGATCGCATTGTTGATGGGAGTCCTGAAAACGCCATCAGTATCGTTCCTGTGAAGGTCATCAATTAGAACCTTTGGGGTGTTCTCGATAAAGGGGCTTTGAGAAGAGCATGTGGACATCACCCAATGCTCTTTCTTCAAAGCCACCTTCACAATAGGCGAGATAAAACTCCCAGAGTCGAATGAATGGCTCTGAATACCCCATCGCTCGAACTTCGTCGAGTCGTTCTAAAAATCTCTCCCGCCATTGTCTTAGGGTGGTCGCGTAATGACGGCCGATGTCATCAAGATGAATCAATTGCAGATCGGAACGCTTGGTTTGAGCGTTTAAAAGGGGACCTATCGCCGGAATGCAGCTCCCTGGGAAGATATAACGCTTAATGAAATCAACGTCATCTCGGGCTCTAAGGTACTCTCGGTCATTGATCGTAATCGACTGCAACAGCATCAAACCATCTGGCTTCAAAAGCTTGCTACATTGCTGAAAGAAGGTCTCAAAGTAGTGATGGCCCACGGCTTCGATCATTTCAATGGAAACGAGCTTATCAAAGGTTCCCTCAAGCTTTCGATAATCTTGTTTCAACAAGGTAATGCGGTCCTCCAGTCTTGCTTCAGTGATTCTTTTCTTTGCCCATTCATATTGATTCTCAGAGATCGTTGTGGTGGTGACGTGGCAGCCATAATGGGTCGCAGCATAGACGGCAAATCCACCCCATCCGGTTCCAATCTCAATGATCCGATCCTGTGGTTTTAAAGCGAGTCGCTCGCAGATTCTTTTAAGCTTCGCAATGGATGCCTCTCTCAACGACAAGGTCTGAGGCTCAAATAGAGCACAGGAGTACATCATGGTGTCATCTAAAAACAGCTTGAAGAAGTCATTGCCGAGATCGTAGTGTGCGGCAATATTCCTTTGGCTTCCTTCTTCACTGTTGCGATTAAGGGTATGCAGTAAGCGCCGAAAGGGCGCTAAAAGATGCGTCCAGCCCCCATCAATTTCATCTAATACATGGCGGTTTCTGATCATGATGCGAATCAGGTTAACCAAGTTATCAGTGGTCCAATGTCCTGCCATATAACTTTCAGCAGCCCCGAGGCTGCCACCGAAGGTGGTTGCACCATAAAATCCTGGGTGATGGACGGTGAGGGTGGCAGACACCTCAAAGTCTAGAGTCGGCGCGCCGTAACGATGAGGCACACCATCTTCTAAGATGATTTCACCGGCGTGAAGCTTTTCAAGTTGATGCCGCAAGATGGGTGCGGCCCAGTGGTTGATTAAGCCTGGATGGCGAATCTTTGAAAAGCTATCGTGATCTAGGGCAATCGTCGGTTTCATGGTAGATGTTGGTCAGAGGGCAATCCTGGATGCTCATGGGTGGGTATCCCTTTTCGCTTGAGCCTGAAGGCTTCTAGATAGATCCCGGCGATCACCTTCAGTGTCATGAAGGGATAGGTCCAAAGGACTTTCTGAAGACTTTTGGCGTTAATCTCTTCTCGTTTAAGCCTTAAACTCGCATCAAATTGTTTCTTATCTTCCTGGTCCAGACGCATGTGGATATGGAGATCAGCAGCGGGTTCAGAAAACCGCCAGTCATAATCCATGTCCATCGGGAAAAAGGGTGAAACGTGAAAGTCTTTAGGAAAACGATAGCGGTGCATGGATCCAATCGGTTCATCAAGTGCCGGCGATAAAATGTAAGGGTAGCGCTCTTTCCATGGGGTATTGGTGATCTCGGCGACGATGGTTTCGATCTGAGTCCCACTCGCGTCATAGCAGTAATAAAAGCTTACTGGGTTGAATATAAAACCAAAATACCGAAGGTGCGTCAGCAATGCAATGCGCCCCTTAGGGCGAGAGCCGGTTCGTTGCTCAATGAGATCTCGAACTGCACAATCGAGAGACAGCTGAGGGTCACCCAAGTAGTCTGAACGTTTAAACCAGGCTAAATTAGGACGATGGCAGGACCACCATCTAGACGATTTAAAAACTGCATCAATCTCCTCTAGGTCGAGGAGCATCATAAAGAGATCGTAGGAGAAATCATGTGGACGCGGCTTAAACCGTCGATGCCGGATAGTTCCTCGGTAGATGCCACTGTGCATTTTATTGGGCTAGTGCCGCGATCTGCTCGACCACTCGAAGCCCACTTTTAACTCCATCCTCATGGAATCCAAAACCCCAGTAGGCACCTGCATAATAGGTTTGTGAAATCCCGCTGATTTCTCCATGCCGCTGCTGCGCCTTGATACCGGCATCTGTGAAAACAGGATGATGATAGGTCAATCGCTTGATGATCTTTTGAGGATCAATGTAGGCTGAATGATTCAAACTCACACAAAACGTCTCATCAGCTTCTAGCCGTTGCAGAATGTTCATGTTGTAGGTCACGGCCACGCGGTCGGATGTTTTGGAAGGAATATGGTAGTTCCAGGCTGCCCAGGCTTTTTTTGCCTTGGGTAACACCCGGCTATCGGTGTGGAGAACGACCTCATTCTCTTGATAGGGAATGGCGCCTAATATCTCTCGCTCCAGGGGACTTGGATCACTAAGGAGAGCTAATGCCTGGTCGCTGTGGCAGGCCATGACAACACAGTCAAACGCTTCTGAGGCGGCGGCGGGAGAAGTAACCAAAACTTGATGACCCTCACGCCGAATAGATTCAACCGGCGTATTGAGCCGAATGGCATCTTTGAACTGATTGATCAGTGGCGTTACGTAGGACGTTGATCCCCCTTGAATCACTCGCCAAGTAGGTCTGTTGCTGACACTGAGCATCCCATGATTTGAAAAAAACCGGATGAAGTTTTGTACAGGAAACTGGAGCATTCCATCAGGGGCTTGAGACCAGATGGCAGAACCCATAGGGAGGATGTAATGATCCCTAAAGGGCTGACTGTACCCTTCACGATCGAGATAGTCCCCAAGCGTGAGTCCATCATCATCCTCATCAAGAAGGCGGGGTGCTTCCCGATTAAACCGAAAGATATCCATCAACATTCGAAAGAAACGGGGCGAAAGGAGATTCTGCCTTTGACTAAAGAGGGCATCAAGACTGGTCCCATTGTATTCAAGACCGGTCTTTTCACAGCGGACACTGAAGCTCATCGTGCTTTCAATGAAACGGACTTCAAGTTGTTCCATCAGTGCGATGAAATGCGGGTAGGTCCAATCATTGAAAACAATGAAACCGGTATCAATCGCATAATCACGCCCATGGGAGGTGACCTGATGGGTGTGGGTGTGCCCACCAACATGATCCCCGGCTTCAAAAACAGTGATCTCATGGTGAGGCGCTAAGTGATAGGCGGCGACTAAGCCTGAGATGCCGGTTCCAACAATCGCAATTTTCATGGCTCAATGATGGTCTGCACGGTGTCATCACTCGGCGCTCGCCGCCGGTCCCGAAGACCTTCGGGTAGGGGTTTCAACTCCCAAACCAGGCCCAAAGTCTCCATCAATTTCAGAACATAAAAGGTCGGGTCAACTTCCCACCAGAAAAATCCCTGACGAGCGGCCGCGGGATAGTGATGATGATTGTTGTGCCAGCCTTCGCCCAACGTTAGAAGAGCAAGGACGACGTTATTTCGGCTGTCATCCCGAGTTAAATAACGCCGTCGTCCCCACACATGGGCTAAGGAATTGACAGTAAACGTTGCGTGGTAGAGAGCCAGGGTTGAGATAATGAACCCCCAGACCAGCAATTGTGGGCCATTCGTGCCCCAATCAGGGCGGATGATCGATAACCAGGTACCCAGTCCATAAAGGCTGAAGGCGAGAAGAGCCGGAACCACGGTGTCAAATCGGTCGAGGAAGCGAAGTTCTGGAAAACGTAACCAGTCCTTGACCAGCTCACTGCGGGCGTTAAAGTTGATTCTGCAGAGAAACCACCCGACATGACTCCAGAAGAAACCATGCTGAACGGGTGAATGCACATCATCCACATCATCGGCATGGACATGATGATGGCGGTGATGGGAAGACCACCAGATCGGGCCCCGCTGAACGGCGGAAGCCCCTACCATGGCGAATACGAACTGCACGAGCCGGGATGTCCTAAAGGCTTTGTGAGAGAAATAGCGATGGTAAAAACCCGTAATAGCGAACATCCGAAGAGCGTAGAGTCCGATGGCGATAATGACGGCGACAGGGCTGATCCCGACCCAAAATACAGCTAAGGCAGCCACGTGCATCAGAATGAAGGGGATGCTGCGTGGCCAATCGATCTGGCGATGACCCTCATCGTTCGGATGATCGATCGATTCGTTATCAAACCAGCGAGTGATCGCTATTAAGAGACGTCGGTTCGGTGAGGCGGATTTAGGTGGCTGGGTCATCTCTACGGTCCTTTCGTCGGTGACCACACTTGGGGCACTTTCTCGATTTTTTTAACATCGTAGCCTTCCTGCTTCAGACGTTCAGTGAGGCGTTGGTAATGATCCTCCGGTATCGTCGGAGAACGCGCCATGATCCAGACATAATCTCTCGCTTCACGACCGATGATGGTCTCTTGGTAATCGGGTGAAAGATAGACAATTCGGTAATCCGATTTAAACGGCCACATAAACTGCATGCGCCAAACCGCATGGTCCGCCTGATCTTGAACAAATCCTTTGGGATCATAGCGCTTGAGCGGTCCCGTTGGCTGCCCCTCATGGAATGTGAAGGTGGTTGCGATGGTGCCATCGTCATTGAGTCGATAGGATTCGATGGCATTGGTCGCCCCCTTTTCGATGAACGTAGGGATGTTGGCTATCACATACCAATCCCCCATAAATCGGGGGATATCGACCTCTTTAGCGAGCCCTAAGGGAGGCTGCGGAGGGGTGGTGCAGGCTGAAAGTAGCGCACAGATAAAAATGACGAAGTTCCCTCTTGTTTTCATGGCGTTTTGAGGCTCCCTAGTCGATATTTAAGGATATGCCCCCCCTCGAGCCGAGAATCAAGAGCGACCCAATCGCCGTTATCGGCATACCAGAGCTCCATATCGAATTCACGGGTCTTGAGGTGATAGCGATTGGCGGTCATTTCACTCCCTTTCACGGCAACGCTCTCGCGCCCTTTGGGAGTAATATCCACATCCAAATAGTCACCGGTTTGAGGATTCAGTAGCCGGGATTGCTTGAGCATGGAAGGGTTCCAGTAGGCAAAGGTCATGACGCAAGCCGGAAGGGTTTCTTGGTCAAGGTCCCGCTTTAGAAGAAATTCATTGCCCTTGGTTTGCCCTTCAACCTTAGAGTCCTTGCCATTGTCATGGGTCGATGCCTTTAGAGAAGTTAGACAATTGTCCTGCCAGGTTTCATTTGCTTCATGTTGATAGCGATAGGCATTGATCATCAAGAATTTGACATTGAAGGCGGCCTCGCTGTGGACCTTCTTCGCTGTTTCTGAACTATCGACACGAAAGACGTGTTGCCCGACTGGATCTCCATCCAGGAAGACCGTGAAATCGAAGACTTGTTGCTTTGTAGGCGGTGATGCCGCCGCCGAGAGGCTTCCTAAAAGCATCAGGCCTTGTAAGGTGATGAACATTAAAAGGATCGTTTTCATGGCTTTTTCCGGGGCCGTCTTGGGATGAAAGCACTGGTTGTTTCGATATAGGACGAATAATCAGGGCGTCGGGCCTTAAGGTCACCTTCCAGCATGGGAACCCCTGAAAACTTCATTAAGAGCCAGGTCATTAATGCCGGGGAGAGGATCATCCATAAAGGCGCACCGGCCGAGAATGCTAAGACCCAAAAACCCCACCAGAGGAGCGCCTCACCAAAGTAATTAGGGTGACGGCTATAGCGCCATAGTCCCTGATTAAGAACCCCGCCCCCTGGATGTCTGGCCTTGAACGTCATCATTTGGTTATCAGCGACCGTTTCAAACAAGAGGCCCACCACAAAAATGGACAGGCCGATAAAGTCGAGGGGATTGAGCGGTTCATCAGAGAGGATGACAGGAAGAATCGGTAGCGCGATTATGGATGCCAGAGTGGCCTGAAAGATAAAGATGATGCCGAGGCTCTTAAGCCAGAACATCGGCTCGTATTGTTCACGAATCTTCTGGTATCGCCGGTCCTCAGGATGTCCCCAATTACGAATGGTTAGATAGATCGACAATCGAATGGCCCAGACACCCACCAGAATCAGGGCTGGGAGGGCTCTTGGCCCCCGAGCCGTATCAGCAGCACACCACCAGAAGATCAGGGCCGCAAAAATAAAAAGGGACCAAAAACTATCGACAATACTGACATCCTTCTTGATCACGCTGATCACCCAAGTCAGGGTGGCCATACCGATCAGAAGACCGAGGGCGGTGAAGGTCATGGTCCAGTCGATGATCATCTTTCTCCCCTAGGCTGGGTTGTAGCGTCAAATTCATAGCGTTTAGCGAGGATGAAAAGGACGGGCATTATCACCGCCCAGCCACACCCAATGATCACAAGGCTCATGACGGGGTCTGACAGGGTCAACCCGCCAAGATGCATCCCACCTAACCAGGCCAGTGGTCCCCCGAGCATCCCTAGGAGGGCGCTAAGCCAAAGATGTTTTTTAAGCCAGCCGAGTGACTGATTTAGGGTTGTTGCGAAAGCCAGCCAAAGGGTCAGGATCCAGATAGGAACGGATTCAGGATCCGAGGATTCATAATAGACCCATTGCTGATGGGTCAGGATGCTCTCCCAAGCAGCCCCAATCACACCCGTCATGAAGACCAGCTTAAGTTCGCGTCCTCGATGCGGGGATACCCTTAAGTGCCAGCCAACGACTAAGAGACTAACCATGACGCCAAGAAAGGGTCGTCCATTAGCCGCACCTAAGATGGATGCAAACCATGCTGCTTCATAAAGCATGAAGTTTACGAGGGCGCTCATGACTCTGTCTTAGTTTTTTGAATTAGGCTTTTTTAAACAGATAATGACCAATAGGCCATTCATCGCCTTTTTTGTAGCCAAAAAGCTCTGCGCACGCCATAAAGAAGATGCGCCACCGGATCCACCAGGTTTGCGTCGCCGAAGGCCCGTAAGTCGCTTCTAGGATCGGCCACAATTCATCTCGGTGTCGGTCCATATTTTGGAGCCATGCATTGGCTGTTTTTTCGTAATGACGGCCACTCCATTGCCAGCGTTGGACCAATTCGAGTGGGGACTTGAAGGCCATGGGAAGGTCATACGACGGCATCATTCCCCCTGAAAAGAAATACGACCCCATCCAATCTGATTCATCTTGCACGGTAAAGAGATAGGGGAGGTCTCGATGGCAAAAGACATGCATAAAAAAATGACCTTCAGGCTTTAGCCAGGTCGCTATTTTTTGGAAAAGAAGCGGCCAATTGCGCATATGTTCGAACATTTCGACGGAAACAATCCGGTCAAAAGTCTCCTCTGTTTCGAACAGATTCATGTCAAAGGTACGGATCTCGAGATTGTAAAGACCCTCTGATTGGGCTCTTTTGAGAATACTTTCCCGTTGGCTGTTGGAATTTGAAACGCCCACAATCCGACTGTTGGGGAATCGACGGGCCATGTAAAGACTTAAAGAGCCCCAGCCACAGCCCAGTTCCAGAATGCTTTGGCCGTCGGCGAGACCTGCATGTTGTGCCGTCTCATCAAGCGCGCATACTTCCGCCTCATCGAGGGTGGTGACACCTTCTGACCATAAACAACCGCTGTATTTCCGCTGACGGCCAAGGACCCATTCGAAAAACTGGGCGGGTATTTCGTAATGTTGTTGATTGGCCTTTTCAGGCACCAACGCAATGGGACTGCTAGACAGATCCTTGATAAAAGTTTCAAGGTACTGATCACGGGCCGCCAAAGGATGGAGCGGCAAGGTATCAGATCGTTGCTGGGCCAGACGACGAATCCCAAATCGTATGATCGGGTCCGGTACAAGACCTCGTTCAGTCCATTCAATGAGCTTTTGGGTGATGGGCATGGTGCCAATTTCTCCGTCGTTCGAAGTGTTTTGGTTGAGGTTCACGATTTAATGCGCGCACACTACCACAGGATCTCGGCGGAATCGAAAGGACCATCCCATCCTATAAAGCTAAGACGGTCCAAAGTGGGCAAAGGTTCACTGAATTAGCCCCTTCATGGTGCACGTTGGAAACGGCAAGGTCCCCTAAGGCTGATCGTTCATCGGAACAACACCATGGCATCCTAATTGCTTCAACCACGGTATGAAGAAAAACACATCTCCTTTCTATAATGAAATGACCGCGCCAGATGGGAACATACGTCCCATCTATCAGCGTTATGACGACTGGCTGAGACACCATGATTCAGCGGCCCTTGAGCGAAAAGGTCGTGAGGCTGAATTGTTGTTTCGGCGTCTTGGAATTACCTTTGCGGTTTATGGTGAAGCCGATGGCGCCGAACGTTTGATCCCATTCGATGTGGTGCCGAGAATTTTTGGTGGTGAGGAATGGCGGCGTCTTGAAACGGGCATCAAACAACGTGTCAGGGCTTTGAATGCGTTCCTTCACGATATTTATCACGATCAAGAGATCTTGAAGTCGGGTGTGATCGAACCAGAACAGGTTCTCGGTAATGCCATGTATCGCCCAGAAATGCAGGGCATCGATCTCCCAAACCAAGTGTATGCCCACATTGCAGGCATCGATATCGTTCGGGTTGCTGAAAATGATTTCTACGTCCTTGAAGATAATCTGAGAACCCCTTCTGGGGTTTCTTATATGCTAGAAAACCGCAAGACGATGATGCGGTTATTTCCTGAGCTGTTTGCACAGCATCAAGTCGCTCCGGTCGAGCATTACCCCCTGATGCTACTGGACACCTTGAGGGAATCCGCCCCCCCGGGTGTAGAACATCCCGTCATCGTCGTTTTGACCCCTGGCGCCTATAACAGCGCTTATTTTGAGCATGCCTTCATTGCCAGTCAGATGGGGGTTGAGTTGGTGGAAGGACAAGATCTTTTTGTCCAAAACCAGCGGGTGTATATGCACACGACGGAAGGGCCGCAGCAAGTTCATGTGATTTATCGGCGGGTCGATGACGATTTTATAGATCCAGAAGTTTTCCGTGCCGATTCCATGTTGGGCGTGCCTGGTCTTATTAGTGCCTATCGGGCAGGTCATGTCAGTCTGGCTAACGGGGTTGGAACAGGGGTTGCCGATGATAAATCAACCTACCTTTTTGTTCCTGACATGATTCGGTTTTATCTGGGTGAAACACCGATTCTTTCTAATGTTCCAACCTATCGCCTGGGTTTGAAAGATGATCTGGCTTATGTTCTGGAGCATCTCGATGAATTGGTCGTTAAGGAAGTTCAGGGTTCAGGGGGATACGGTATGCTGGTTGGGCCAGCCAGTACAAGCAGTGAGATTGCTGCTTATCGTGCAAGAATCCTTGACGATCCCCACAATTTCATTGCCCAGCCGACACTCGCTTTGTCCGCCTGTCCGACATTGGTGGAAGCGGGCATTGCTCCACGACATGTCGATTTAAGACCGTTTGTTCTCTCCGGCAAAGAGATTCGTATGGTTCCTGGTGGACTGACGCGGGTGGCTTTGAAAGAGTCTTCCCTGGTGGTCAATTCTTCACAGGGTGGTGGTACGAAAGATACGTGGGTATTAGAGGATTAGATCATGCTCTCAAGAACAGCAGAAAATCTTTACTGGATGGCGCGCCATATCGAACGCGCGGAAAATACCGCTCGCATTCTGGATGTGGCGCATCGATCGGCCCTTTTGCCTCTCGATATTGAAGGAACCGAAGCCTATCTTTGGTATGCCCCTTTGAACATTACGGGCTGTGCCGAGGCCTATGAGTCACGCTATGGACTCGCTAGAAATGATGCGGTTACCCATTTCATGACCTTTGATGCTGAAAATCCATGCAGCATCTACAGCTGCCTCAAAGCCGCCCGTGAAAATGCTCGCGCCGTGCGTGGCGCCATCACGCAAGAAATGTGGGAGGTTATTAATGCTACTTGGCTTGAAGTGACTCGCCGATCCCAAGCAGTCACGGAAGACGGCAATGCGGATTTCTTCGATTGGGTCAAAGACCGTTCACATCTTTTTAGAGGGGTTACCCTCGGCACGATTCTGAAGGACATCACTTTGAGCTTCATCCGGCTTGGGACTTTTCTTGAGCGTGCCGACAACACGGCTCGCATACTCGATGTGAAATATCACATTTTGTTGCCGCGCGTGACCGATGTCGGTGGGGCTGCTGATTACTATCAATGGGGCTCTTTATTGAAGTCGGTAAGCGCCTTTGAGGCTTATCGGAAGATCTACCGAGATGTGATTACGCCTTCAAAGGTAGCCGAGTTGCTCATCCTCAGGGATGATATGCCACGATCGCTTCATGCCTGTCTCAACGAAGTTGAGGCAGCCTTGAGTCAGATCAATGGCGGCTCTGGCCATGAAGCCCGGCGACTTGCCGGGGAACTCCATGCAACGCTCCATTTTGGGCGTATCGAGGACGTATTGATGCAGGGACTTCATGAGTACCTCACCGATTTTCTTGATACAACAGCCCAATTGGGGCGTGAAATTGGCCAGGCTTATCTTTCCCGCAACCATCTTGGAAGGTTTTCGTCCATGTCCAAGGTGGCCTGAGATTGCCAGGACCTCCTCTCATGACTTATTGCGTTGCTATCAAGCTCAAATCTGGGCTTGTGTTTGCCTCAGACTCCAGAACCAATGCTGGTATTGATCAGGTGTCATGTTTTAGAAAGATGCGTTCCTTCATCGAACCTGGGGACAGGGTCATTGTGACCTTATGCTCCGGTAATCTTTCGATCACTCAAAATGCTCTGAATCTTCTGGAGCTTCAGGGCCGCCATAGTGATCGGCGCAATATTTGGAATGTTGAATCGATGTTTGACGTCGCTCAATTGCTGGGGGAGTCCTTGCGGCAGGTCCGCGATACGGATGGTTCTTTTTTGGCTCAAAGCAACGTCGATTCTGGCGCAAATTTCCTGGTCGGCGGACAAGTCGGTCATGAACGCATGCGCCTTTTTCTGGTGTATGCCGAAGGAAACTTTATTGAGGCGGGAGAAGAAACGCCCTTTTTTCAGATTGGCGAAACGAAGTACGGGAAACCGATTCTCGATCGCGTCATTACGCCAGCGACCCCCATCGCTGAAGCGGTCAAATGCGTCATGGTCTCTTTTGATTCGACAATGCGCAGTAATCTTTCAGTGGGGTTGCCGATTGACCTTGCCTGTTACGATACGGAAAGCCTCCAACTGGGCTTTGAGCACCATATTACCAATCAAGATCCCTATTTCTCACAAATCAGCCGACATTGGGGGGAGGGGCTTAGAGGATTATTCGGGTCTTTACCGGCCCCAGACTGGCTCAATCAATCAACCAGCCAACAAGGATCCTAGCGGCTTATGACCATCCGGGTAGCCTTGCATCATCAATCTCGCTGGCAACAAGATGCTTATGGAAATTTTGTCGCGCGAGTGACTTTTCCAGAGCCTACCCGTGAGATTGAGATTACCGTTGATTTGATCGCTGACATGACGGTGATCAATCCCTTTGATTATTTCATTGAGGACTGGGCGACACATTACCCCTTTCAATATCAAGACCAACAGAAACGTGATCTCACCCCATTCCTCGAAAAAGGCCCATCTTCGGCTTTATTTGAAGCTTATGTGCAATCGATTCGTGAAGCGCTCCCCAAAGACGTCACCACCACGGATCTTTTGGTTTTCCTAAATCAGCGTTTACAAGCTGATATTGGCTATCAGATTCGCCTCGAATCGGGTGTTCAAACCCCTGAGGAAACGCTCACATTAAGGAGTGGATCATGTCGAGACAGTGCTTGGCTGATGGTCCAGGTTCTTCGGTATCTTGGGATCGCCGCCCGCTTTGTTTCAGGTTATCTCATTCAGCTCGTCCCTGATATTCAGTCGAGTCCTGATTCGTTTGATAGCGATTTCACCGATCTTCATGCTTGGTGTGAAGCCTATGTGCCTGGTGCGGGCTGGGTCGGTATGGATGCGACCTCGGGACTCTTTGCAGGTGAAGGGCACATCCCTCTCGCGGTATCTGCCCATCCTACGGCTGCGGCACCCGTGATTGGAATGACTACGCCGTGTGAGGCAAACCTTGACGTCGTCATGACAGTCAGTCGAATTCATGAAGACCCCAGGGTCACCAAGCCTTACAAGACTGAAGAATGGGAAGCCATTATGGCCTTGGGAAAAAAGGTCGATGAGGTTCTTGTTGCAGAAGATGTCCGCTTGACCCAGGGCGGGGAGCCTACTTTCATTGCGCGTAACCCTGGTGATAAACCTGAATGGCATATTGGGGCCTTAGGGGAGGAAAAGTGGGCGCTTGCCCATCGCCTATTTCACAGACTTTCTGAGCGATTCGGTCAAGGTGGGGTGATTCAGTTTGGTCAGGGCAAATGGTATCCCGGAGAACCCTTACCCCGTTGGGCGATGAACCTGTTCTGGCGGACCGATGGCCTCCCGCTATGGCGTCACCCCCCCTTACTTGATCCTGAACCCAACCCAAACCTTGATCTCACCCGGGTTGAAGCATTTGGACAAAGGCTTTGTGAAGAGCTTGGGCTTTCTCCTCGCTATCTCATTCCAGCCTTTGAAGATCCATGGATGGCTCTTGATGATGAAAGTAAGCTTCCAATCAATATGGATCCTCAGACGATGGATCTTCAGGATTCTGGGCATCGTCAGACGCTTGCCAAGCGACTGCGTCAGGGGGTTGGGAGTCTCGTTGGATACGTCTTACCTCTCAAGTCGGTCTCGAACGACGATGATCCTTGCACCTGGCGTTCGAGTCGGTGGCCACTTCGTCATGAGCAGCTTTTTCTCCTAGGAGGGGATTCACCGATTGGCCTTC
This sequence comes from Gammaproteobacteria bacterium, assembly GCA_009922685.1. GTDB lineage: Bacteria > Pseudomonadota > Gammaproteobacteria > Methylococcales > Methylococcaceae > UBA6136. The sequence continues at coordinate 13,350 of RFVA01000004.1, forward strand.
GTCTCCCGCTTGATAGACTCCCATGGGTGGCTCCTGATGATTTTGAGCCGGATATCCCCGTTGACCCTTTTGTGCCTCGTGGTGCTCTGAAGCAGCGCCTAAAGAGTGCGAAGGACCCTGTTGAGCCAGCCAAGGATGCGAGCCCAAAAGAAATCATTCATACCGCGCTGGCCTTAGAAATGCGTGAGGGTCGTCTTCATCTATTTCTGCCTCCCCTCGGGCGTCTTGAAGACTTTGTTGATTTGATGGAGCACATTGAGGCTATTGCCGTATCGATGGATCTTGGATTACGTCTTGAAGGCTATCCCCCCCCTAGGGATCCAAGGTTGACGTCCCTTTCGGTGACTCCAGATCCTGGCGTCATCGAAGTCAATGTCCAGCAGATGGTCGCCACACCGGAACCGGTGGCGGGAATCACATCACCCTCGGTGCCCATGAAGCCATTGACAGCCCGTTTCTAAGGCGGCCTGATGTGCTGGTGAGTCTTTTGACGTATTGGCAGCAACACCCCTCTCTTTCTTACCTCTTTTCAGGCGCTTTTATCGGACCTTCGAGTCAGGCCCCTCGCGTAGATGAAGCCCGAAATGACCACCTTTATGAGCTAGAAATTGCCTTTAGTGAACTGGCAGGCGCCATAGAGCCTGGGAAGGAATCAGAGCAGCCTTGGTTGGTAGACCGACTCCTCCGCCATCTCCTGACCGATATGACCGGTAATACCCATCGATCGGAATTTTGTATCGATAAACTTTATTCTCCAGATTCTCCCACGGGTCGCCTGGGTATTTTGGAGTTACGTGCCTTCGAGATGGCACCTCATTATCAAATGAACCTGCTTCAGGCCCTATTACTTCGCGCGCTGGTGGCAAGGTTCTGGAAAACCCCTTATCGAGGTCCCTTGGTCGCTTGGGGGACGCAACTGCATGATCGATTCATGTTGCCTTCCTTCATCGAGCGGGATATCGCTGAAGTCGTTCGGGATTTAGGGAAAAGTGGTTTTCCCTTTGAGCTTGATTGGTTCCAGCCCTTCTTAGCGTTCCGATTCCCGACTTATGGTGAAGTGGTTCATGATGGGATTTCGCTCTCCCTGAAGCAGGCGATTGAACCGTGGCATGTCCTCGGAGAGGAAGTGACGGCGGGCGCAACGGCCCGTTACGTCGACTCCTCAGTTGAACGGATCGAGGTCCGTGTTCGAGGTTTGACGGAAACGAGGCATCAGGTGATCTGTAATGGCCGAGTCATTCCGCTCCATCCAACAGGCGTTCCGGGAGAATTTGTAGCCGGTATTCGTTTCAAAGCCTGGGCACCTCCGTCAGGACTCCATCCGACGATTGGCGTTCAATCTCCTTTGGTTTTCGATCTCTACGATAGCTGGAATCAGCGCTCATTAGGGGGGTGTACCTACCATGTGAGTCATCCAGGTGGACGAAATTTCAAGGCCTTTCCGGTCAATGCACAGGAAGCCGAATCAAGGCGGCGCGCCAGATTTTGGGAGCACGGACATACTCCAGGGCCTATGACCATCTGCCAGGAACCGTTGAATCCTCATTTTCCAATGACCTTAGACCTTCGTTGGACCCCCCATTAGGAGCAATTCATAGATGATAGATTCCAACTCAATGCCCCGTTTTGGCGATAAGAAAAATTCAGATTTTTATGAGGAATATCTGCCACGCCTTTTGGAGGAGCGGGATCGCAGTGGGTTGACGGCGATGATTGGTGAGATCGAAGCCTTGCTCATCGGCGTTGAGCCAGGGAATGCGGTGGAATACATCGCTGAACTTGCGTTGATGACACCCTATCAATATTTAGTGACACTGGAGAGTGAAAAACACAGGACACATGTCTTAAGGATCGATATGGCTTCGCCAGATATTCTCCTGAGGGAGCCTCGTCAGATGGCCTATAGCGATATCTTTAGAAGCCTCAATGATCTTTATCCCGTTGGTGCGCGTCGACCCCATAGCCGCTATCTTGGTGAGATTCTCCATTGTGAGGACCGTCATCAGGTGGTTGCCCTCCAGCAACAGCGTGAATTTCGTTTTTTTTCTGTCGGGCAGCTCGCTGATCTAGACTTGCCGCTCAATGTGAGCATCTCAAAGCCCTCACCCTATACCCAGAATGTGGTGGGCTATATGGACCGTCCAGATGATTCCATCCGTGTCTATCACCATGGTCAGTCGGAGATCTTTTCAAAAGCGCAGGCGGCAAATGATCGCGGAAAGGAAATGCAGGATCGCCTCGGCATCAGTGAGCTCATCGGCCCCATCGATCATCTCGCTACCCGTGTTTACAGTCAAAATCGGGAGCCAGCCCTTCTTGAATACCTCGCATTGTCGAGCTACTACTACTGGGGTAGCTATGACATCAAGGCTCAGAATTCATCGACGAACGTCACTAAAAACCTCCGAGGTTGGCCAGAATCACGGAGCCCTGCGAAAGTCTTCACCGCCAACAATCATCCCTATTGCGTCAATCATCTCGATCAGCTTCCAAGTCCTACCGAGACCTTTGTTAGAAACTATGGTCCAAGGCTCCATCATATGGCCGTCGAAGTGAAAGATGGTCAGCGCGATGGACGCGAATTTATCGATATTGTCGTCGATGCCATCTCAGGACAAGGTAAGGGCTTTCTCCTTGAAACGATTGGATCAAGGAAAGAGGGCTTGAAACAAATCTTTTCCTCAGCCTCTGATTTTTCCTCTCTGATTATTGAGTACGTTCAACGATTTGGTGATTTCGAAGGCTTCTTTACCCGCGACAATGTCGCTAAATTGACCTTTGCTGCAGGCCAGGAAGAGGGGGTAAAAGCTCAACTGGATGTGAACCCGGTGTCCTAGAATCAGTGGGGGGGTATAATGCCCCGCCATGGAATGTTCTGATCTCCTTGACCCCGTCATCGCCATCGCCAAGGCGGCTTCAAAGGCCGTCTTGGAAGTCTATTCAGAAGATTTCGATGTCACCGAAAAAAAGGATCATTCACCTTTGACGCGGGCCGATCTTCAGTCTCATGATCTGATCTTAAAAGGCCTTGAGGGTCTTTCTCCTCACTACCCGATTCTTTCTGAGGAATCCTCAGAAATTCCGTACGAAGATCGCTCTAAGTGGTCGACCTATTGGTTGGTAGATCCCCTTGATGGGACCAAGGAATTCATTAAGCGCAATGGCGAATTCACCGTCAATATTGCTTTGATCCATGATCACCAACCCATACTCGGCGTTGTTTTGGCGCCAGTTCCTGATCTTCTCTATTACGCGGTTAAAGGGCAGGGGGCCTATCGCTCGGTGGGATGTCAGACGCCGGTTCGCATCCGTGTGTCTGATTTAAGCGATGGCCCTCTGCGCCTCATCGGCAGTCGTTCTCATGGATCCGAGGAATTAGATAGATTCCTTCAAACCGTGGGGCCTTATCTGCTCGAGAGTGTTGGCAGTTCATTGAAGTTTTGTCGGGTCGCTGAAGGTCATGCGGATCTTTATCCCCGATTTGGACCCACGTCCGAGTGGGATACGGCGGCCGCCCACGCGATCGTTCTTGAGGCCGGGGGTACTGTCTCCAATCTGGAAGGAGGCGAGTTACGCTATAACATGAAACCGTCTCTACTTAATCCTTCCTTTCTCGTCCATGCCATGGGTGATCAGCGCTGGCTCCAACTCGCTCAAAGTAATCCTCAAGTTCCTTTATGAAAATTATTATCCTTGGCGCCGGTCAGGTCGGCGTGAGCCTCCTTTCAAGCTTATCCAGTGAAAAAAACGATATCGTCATGGTGGATATTCGAGGGGACCTGCTCGATACCCTTCAGGATCGTTTCGATATTAGGACGGTACAAGGAAATGCTGCTCATCCGACGGTCCTTCAGCATGCAGGAGCGAATGAAGCGGACCTCTTAATTGCGGCCACCAGTGATGATGAAACCAACATGCTGGCGTGTCAGATGGCAGATCTCCTGTTCAAAGTGCCTAAAAAAATTGCACGGGTGAGGGCGATTGAGTACTTCATGTTTCCAGGGCTGTTCTCCCCAGAAACGATTCCGATTGATTACGTCATCAGCCCCGAGCAAATCATCACTCAGTTTATCCAGCGCCTCCTTGAATATCCTGGCGCTAATCAGGTGCATGATTTTGCAGAGGGGAAGGTCAGAATGGCTTCGGTGAAGGCACTTCGGGGTGGATTGATTGTTGGACGTGAAGTTAGAGAGCTTCATCAACACATTCCAAATTTTCACGCCCGAATTGCCGCGATCTTTCGAAACGGTCAACCCATTGTCCCCAATGGTAATACCATCATCAACCACGATGATGAGGTCTTCTTTTTAGCTTCCACAGAAGAAATCAAAGGCGTGATGGCCGAGCTTAGGAAAACAGAACGCCCTTATAAAAAACTCATCTTTGCAGGCGGCGGACATGTCGGTAAGCGAGTAGCACTCGCGCTTGAGCATGATTATCAGGTCAAAGTGATTGAACGTGATCCTTTAAGAGCAAAGAAGATTGCAGGACAACTGGATAAGGCAACTGTCCTGGTGGGCGATGCCTCTGATAAAGAATTGCTGCTCAGTGAAAATGTGGATTCTGTTGATGTCTTTTGTGCGATCACCAACAATGATGAAGTCAACATTTTATCGGCCATGCTCGCCAAACGACTGGGTGCGCGAAGGGCCATCTGTCTCGTCAACAACGATGCCTATGCGGATATCGTTGATACGTCACACGTTGATCTAGTGATTTCCCCTCAACAGGCGACGATCAGTGCACTCTTACGTTACATCAGGCGCGGCGATATTGCCCAGGTTCATTCCCTACGCCATGGATCTTCTGAAGCGATCGAAGTGATTGCTCATGGCTCTTCTGATGATTCAAAGGTTATTGGGGTACCCTTAAAAGAGATTGAAATGCCTGAAGGCGTGGTGATGGGCGCTTTAGTCCGTGATGATGAGGTCCTTCATGTGCATCATGACACCGTCATTGAAGATGGTGACCATGTCATTATGTTTTTGCTGGATAAAAAACTGATTCCTGCGGTTGAACGTTTATTCCAGTCAGGTTTAAAACCTCATTAAGAGTTCCTCCATGTCCATCATTCAACGACTAACCCCACAAGATGCCTATAAGGCCATGACGGCCACCTCGGATGCTCTTTTGATCGATGTCAGGGATCCGGTTGAATATGTGTTTGTTGGGCACCCCATCCACTCAAAGAACATTCCGTGGGCTTTTGCCCCTGACATGCGGAAGAATTCCTCTTTTGTTGAACAGGTGCAAGAAATAGCGCCATCATTGGATACGCCATTATTTTTGCTATGCCGGAGTGGCCAACGATCGTTTTCAGCGGCAAAGGCGCTTGAGGATCAGGGATATCGGCAAATCATTAATGTCGAAGAAGGGTTTGAGGGGGATCGCAATGAATTTAAACAGCGCTCCACCCTCAATGGCTGGCGTTTTCAAGGGCTTCCTTGGGAGCAGGGGTGATTCGGGGTTTACGCGATTCTCTTTGGGCTTTGCACGTCATGAGTTGATAGAGGGTTGCAAGGTGAGGATGGGCAACTCCGACGCGTTCAGCGGCACGGACGGTATTTCCTAGAATAGCCTCGATTTCCATCTCTCGAAAAGACTCATAGTCATTCAACATGCTTGTTCGGTAGGCTGGCATATTCAAGGTTCCCTCGATCTGCTGATCGGGAACGCCATGTTCGAGAGGATGGCCCGCAGCCGCTGCAATCTTCATGACTTCGTCCATGATCGATCGAATTAATGGGTTTAAGAATGCGAGCATTTCTTGTGTGTTAAGGCCCCCTGAGATGACGGAGAGGGGGTTGAATGCTGCATTCCAGACACATTTCTGCCAACGTGCTGTCACGATGTTCTCGGTTGCTAGGGCCTTAATACCAGAAAGCTCGAAGGATTCAGCCAAAAGGCGGGTTTTCTCTGAGATTCCGCAGGGGTAGTTCCCAAGGGTGACATGGCCATAGGATTGATGCCAGATGGTGCCGGGATGGGTGCGGGTCACACAGATAAAAGCAAGCCCTGAGATGATTTCATGATCTTTGAAGGCCTCTTGGATCGGGGCCTCGATTTCAACACCATTAGATAACAACCCGATCGCCGTTGATGGGCCAACGTAAGGTCTTACCAAGGCCACCCGATCAAGACTCTCAAGAACTTTTGTGCACAAAAGAATGATATCCGGCTCGACGGTCAGGGTGCCTTGGTCTCTGATGACTTCTGCCGGCATAAAATGCCATTGGCCAAGGGGAGTATCACTGGTCAGTCGGATACCACGATCCTTAATTATCTCAAAATCTGATCGTGCAAGGACGGAGACACGGTGCCCTGCTTTAGCGAGAAGTGACCCGTAAAAACTTCCGATAGCCCCTGTGCCAATGATCAAGATATTCATGAAGAAAGGTCGATGAGATGTGCCTTGATAAAAGGGATCGTCAATCGGCGTTGTGTGGCGAGACTGATCTTATCTAAACGTTCCATCAATGGGATTAAGGCATCAAGGTTGCGTGGAGCGTGCGTCACCAGGTAGTGACCCACGGCGGGTGTCAGCTCCATTCCAAGCCGTCGAGCCCGATCAATCAAGACGCTGAGGAGATCCTCATCGCCCAAGGATTTGAGACTGAGGGTCAAACCGCCCGTCAATCGACTCGAAAGATCTGGGAGGCACTCTTTGATATCCCCAAGGGATTGGCTGAGGCTCACTAAAAAAGATTTTCCCTGGCGCTGTCTTTCTTGAAGCAGCATCATGAGAGCAAGATCCCAAGCCCTCTCTCCAAGTACCTGGTCTACATCATCAAGACAAAGACAGTCGAGATGATCAAGATCGTCTAAGATTTGAGGGCCGCTGCTTTTGAGTTCCCCTAAGGGAAGAACTAAAGAACGTTGCTGATGGGAGTGAGTCTCTTCTGAAACCGCATTCAGGAGATGCGATTTACCTTGGCCTTTGCCACCCATTAAGACAATAAAAGGATGAGTTTTCGAGCCCTTTGCCAACGATTTGAGATGAGCAACCGTCTCTCTATTAGGTCCTTCATAAAAAGATTCAAAGGTCCATTCTGCATGCCGAATTAGGGGCAAAGGCAGTTGTTCAGCCACGGCTGCCATCGATAGGGTGAGCGGCGAACGCCTTCGCGGTATGAGCGATTCGAGCGCCTAATACACGGCAAATTTGATGCTCCTCCTCACTGATTTTGGTGGATCCGCCTCCCGTGTAGCGGCTGGGGCCGTAGGGGGTTCCACCGGTCTTGGTGTGACTGAGCGCCTTCTCTCGGCTTGGGATACCCACCAGGATCATCCCGTGATGAAGAAGCGGAATCATCATGCTCAGGAGCGTTGCTTCTTGCCCCCCATGCAGTGATGAGGTGGCGGTAAAGACGCCGGCCGGTTTTCCAGAGAGGGCGCCTGAAAACCAAAGACTGCTGGTCGTATCGATGAAATGTTTCATCGGTCCGGCCATATTGCCAAAATGCGTCGGACTTCCAAGCGCAAGGCCGTGGCATTCCCGAAGATCATCAAGCGTTGCATAGGGGGCTCCAGAATCAGGGATCTCGCTCGCCGTGGCCTCACAGACCGTGGAGACTTCGGGGACGGTTCTTATTCTGGCCGAAGCCCCTTCAACTTCCTCAATGCCTCGAGCGATCAGCTGGGCCATGTCGCGGGTACTTCCATGGCGGCTGTAATAAAGAACTAGGATGTCGATCATGGGGATGTGTCGAGGTTGAGAATGGAGTGACAATGGTATTAAAGAATGCTCAGAACTTGTTCGGGGGGTCGACCAATCACGGCCTGATCTTGATGAATAAAGATCGGTCGTTCAATCAAAATGGGGTGTTGGACCATCGCCTCAATGAGTGTCTGATCGGTCAGATTTTTATCATTGAGGTTGAGCTCCTTATAGGGAAGCTCCTTGGTTCTGAGGAGCGCTCTTGGAGAGATCCTCAGCTGTTGTAAGAGCGATATCAGGGTCTCGCTATCCGGCGGATCTTTGAGGTATTCCCTGATCTGAGGTTCAATCCCCTGACGTCTTAAGAGTTCAAGGGCTTCACGCGACTTCATGCAGCGGGGATTGTGATAGAGCGTTGTAGACATGAAAGATCCCTCAGATTAAGTAGGCCTGGAAACGACTAGATATCAACCCGTTCCATCTGGAGGACTTCCCGTAGGACCGTCGTCGCATAGGATCCTGAAGGCAAGGTAAAACACACCTTCAATGCATCTTCGGAAAGCCTTTCGTAGGTAAGGTTTTGAGGGCAAAGTCTAAATGGGCGACGTTGCGTTTCAAGGCCTGCTTGACGGAGTCCTTCAATGAGATCCAGATGTTGATGTTCAATGGCTTCTTCCATCGAGCGGGCCCTTCCGGTCGCAGCTGAAGGCGCTTGACCCACCATGACACCACTCGGGTGGATGAGCTTCATCGCCATCCGATCTTTAATCTCGAGATCATTTGGCTCTGGAATGAAGAAGCTCTTGGAATCTTCAAACATAAATACATCGCCTTCGACCCACTGATTCCAATGTTGCTCTTTGACTCTTATCGCCAAGAGGTCATTGAAAATCTGGGCGCGGGCTGCGGAGAGAAAAAGACCTCGACGGTAGGCATCGATGCGCTGCGTAGGGTCTTTAAAGAGTTGGCGCGCCCGATCGGTATTATCCCCTTGACGGCCAAAGCGCTGTGGGCCGAAGTAGTTTGGAACCCCATCACGCTGAATCGCTTGGAGTCGTTCTTCAAGAGCTTCTGGAGGGACGGTCAGGTGTCGGAGGCTTAGGCTAAATCGGTTCCCCTTCAGCGCTCCCTTGCGAAGTTTTCTGGCGTTTCTTGTGGCGGCTAGAACTCTCATAGAAGGGGTATTGAAATCGGACCAAAGAGGATCCTCTTTTCCAGGCAATTGAATACTAAACCACTGCGTGGTTAACCCGTGACGATCTTTCAGTCCCGCATAACTGACATCACGAAGTTTTACACCACAAAAGCGCGCCAGTTGTTTGGCCACAATATCCGTATTTTCACCGGCCTTTTCGACATGAACAAAGGCATGCTCCCCGTCCCCTGAGGCTTCAAACCCTAACAGTTCCTCGACGATAAAGTCCGTGGGAGTCAGTTTGATGACCCCATGGGCCTCAGGGACGCCATGCACATAGGGAAGGTGAAGGGTGGGGTCAGACATGGGCTAGGAGCGTTTTTCGAGGAGTGCGACCGCCATCGAAGAAATGCCTTCGCCGCGCCCTTCAAAACCCATGCCTTCGGTCGTGGTGGCTTTGACGTTAACAGCATCGATGTCGATGTGAAGGTCTTGAGCGATGGTCGCACGCATTCGATCGATGTAGGGCGCGAGCTTTGGGAGTTGCGCAATGATCGTGACATCGACATTCATGACGACATAGGATTGAGCGGTCAACTTAGCGAAAATATGTCTAAGGAGAATGCGGCTATCGATGCCCTTAAAGTCTTGGTCAGTATCTGGAAAATGACGCCCAATATCCCCCATGGCTGCCGCGCCTAAAAGGGCATCCGACAGAGCATGTAGTGCGACATCCCCATCAGAATGCGCTGCGAGGCTTTTTGAATAGTCGATGGGTACGCCGCCAAGGACCAATTGACCGCCCTCTGTAAACCGATGGGCATCGTAACCTTGTCCAACTCTGATCATGAGAGTGATTCCTTAATGGATAAATGAAAATAATGAGGTTATGAGGGCTTTATGCCACTAAAGGCGCATCATGGCCTATCGTTATTATCGGGTTAGGAAAGCGGCCTTGGGTCACCTTATGGGCTGGCCTCATCCTTTTGCTGCTCTAGAAAAAAAGCGGCGAGTCTGAGGTCTTCTGGACGAGTGATCTTGATATTATCCGAACGGCCTTCGATGATTCTAGGTTCAAAGCCCCGAAACTCCATCGCACTCGCTTCATCGGTGATCACTAGACCATCACGCAGTCCTTCCTGAAGAGCCGTCCTTAAGGCTTCAAATCGGAACATTTGGGGTGTCAAGGCCCTCCAGATCTGACTTCGATCAGGCGTTTCTTTAACCCGTCTCTCTTCAACTCGTTTTAAAGTATCACTGACGGGAAGGGCGAGTAAGCCACCGATGGGATCTTCAAACAATGTTCTCATCAGCTTCTGGATATCAGCCTCCGTGATACAGAGCCTTGCTGCATCGTGGACTAAAACCCAATCCATGGGATCGGCCCGATCGCTTAAATGATCGAGTGCTGATAGGACTGAATCAGCCCTTTCAGAACCACCAGGCGCTCGAATAATCCGGGGATTGTGGGTAAAGGGGAGGGCCTCCCAATAACCATCCTCCGTTCCAAGGGCTACGGCGATAGCTGTAATCTCGTTGACCTTCAGCAACCGTTCGAGGGTATGTTGAAGGACCGGTTTACCGAGGATCTCAAGATACTGCTTGGGTCGGTCAGATGCCATCCTCTTGCCCACGCCAGCTGCGGGGACGACGGCCCAGAAACGTTGGTTCATCCGTGATCGATGGGGCTTAAAATCAAGAAAGGAACCGTGGTCATGCACTGAACCTTTAGTGTTGGATTGGGGCAGAGGTCTTCCCTACGGATTTTTTTGCCTTCTGCTGCCCCTTCGTGGGCGGTTTAGGCCTTTTGAGGGTGGTTTCAGGCGTTGATGCTATGACAGGCGTCACCGTTTCTTCGTCGTAGACCTGAACGTAAGTCTCTCCCGGTTTGACCATACCGAGATCGTTTCGCGCTCTTTCTTCGACGGCATCGGAGCCATCGCGAAGATCAATGACATCAGCGGCAACCGCTGCATTTCTCACTTTACGCTTCTCGCCTTCCTGCTGAAGTTCATCAATGCGGCGGGTGGTATCACGATACTCCTCAATCCCGCCATCACCGAGCCAAAGTCGGTATTGGAGGGCCGCTATTAACAACAGCAGGAAAACGATCAGCTTAGACAAGGGTCTGACCTAACAGGTAATCAGAAAGCACGCTTAAAAGCGCTTTTGCCTGCATATTTGGCCTTATCACCCAGCTCGGCTTCAATCTTCAGGAGACGATTATATTTTGCGACGCGGTCTGAACGGCTGAGGGAGCCTGTTTTAATCTGTCCAGAGCGGGTGGCCACAGCAAGATCCGCGATGGTTGAATCTTCCGTTTCACCTGATCGATGCGACATCACGGTGGTGTAATCAGCACCGTGCGCCATCTCAATGGCTTCAAGGGTTTCCGTCAAAGAGCCAATTTGATTGACCTTGATGAGGATCGAATTTGCAACTTTCGCTTCAATCCCTTTTTTCAAGATAGAAGGGTTCGTGACGAAAAGATCGTCACCGACAATTTGAATGCGATCACCGAGTTTATCGGTCATGAGGCCCCAGCCATGCCAGTCACCTTCGGCCAATCCATCTTCAATGGTGATGATCGGATACTTATCCACCCAAGCGGCGAGATAGTCGACAAACTCTTCAGAGGTGAACTTTTTGCCTTCTGATTCGAGATGGTAAACGCCGTCTTTGTAGAATTCAGAACTAGCGACATCAAGACCCAAGAAGATATCCTTGCCGGCCACATAACCTGCATTAGCAATCGCCTCGAGAATCACTTCAATGGCCGATTCATTTGAAGGAAGATTTGGCGCGAAGCCGCCTTCATCACCCACGCCCGTGGCCATGCCACGATCATGAAGGACCTTCTTCAGCGCGTGGAAGATTTCAGCGCCATAGCGGAGCGCTTCACGGAAAGAGGGGGCGCCAACGGGTAAAATCATGAATTCTTGCATGTCGACACTGTTATCGGCATGAGCGCCGCCATTGATGATGTTCATCATCGGAACGGGCAGAATGTATTCGCCTGAGTGATTGAGATAAGCATAAAGCGGTTTACCCGCTTCAACGGCAGCCGCCCTTGCAGTAGCCAAGGAAACGCCCAGAATCGCATTGGCGCCTAGACGACCTTTGTTCTCAGTGCCATCGAGTGCAATCATCTTGTGATCAACCGCTTTCTGGTCAGACCCCTCCAGCCCTATCACGGCAGAGCGGATTTCACCATTGACGTTGGCAACGGCTTTGGTGACCCCCTTACCGAGATACCGGGACTTATCACCATCCCTCAATTCGATAGCTTCACGGGAACCTGTGGAAGCCCCTGAGGGGACCATCGCGCTACCCGTCGCACCAGATTCTAAAATGACATCAACAGCCACCGTGGGGTTGCCGCGTGAGTCCAAAACTTCGAGGGCTTTGACATCGATAATTTTACTCATTAGGGATGATCTCCTTTGATCGATTGAGATAGATAACAATTAGAAAAGAGGCTGTGCTTTGACGGTCATGTCAATGGTCTTTAAAACTTCGAGCAATTCTTTCATTCGCGCCATGGGCCATGAATTGGGGCCATCACTCAAGGCCTTATCAGGATTGGGGTGGGTTTCCATAAAGAGCCCTGAGATTCCAACGGCCAAAGCGGCTCGGGCCAGGGCCGGGATAAATTCACGTTGGCCACCTGAGGAGGTTCCTTGGCCACCAGGAAGCTGGACAGAATGGGTCGCATCAAAGACCACAGGGCAGCCGGTTTCACGCATGATGACAAGCGACCGCATATCAGAAACCAAGTTGTTGTAACCGAAGGAGACACCCCGCTCACAGACCATGATGTGTTGGTTTCCGGTGGCTTTGGCTTTATCGACCACGTGTTTCATATCCCATGGGGCTAAAAACTGGCCTTTTTTAATATTGACGGGTAGTCCGAGTTCCGCGACTTTTTTTATAAAGTTGGTTTGGCGGCAAAGAAAAGCGGGGGTCTGAACGACATCAACCACGTCGCTGACTTCGTCGAGCGGAGAATCTTCGTGAATATCCGTGATCACCGGAACGCCGATCGTTTTTCGAACCTTCCCTAAAATTTCAAGGCCTTTCTCAACACCGAGACCCCGAAAACTGTTGCCTGATGATCTATTCGCCTTATCGAAGGAGGATTTATAGATGAAGGGAATTCCAAGCGTTTCAGTTAATTCCTTCAGTGTCCCTGCGGTCTCCATGGCGAGCTCTTCGCTCTCAACGACACAAGGTCCCGCCATCAAAAAGAAGGGCAGCCGTTCGCCGATTTCAAAATGACAGAGTTTCACAATCTTCAAGACTCCTCTTTGACGCGAGTACGGGCGGCCTCTATAAATCCAGTGAATAGGGGATGTCCCCGGCGGGGAGTAGAGGTAAATTCAGGGTGGAACTGGCAGGCAAGAAACCAAGGATGATCAGGTATCTCAATCGCTTCTACCAGTTTGCCATCGAGGGAGGTACCCGCTACCCGGAGACCTTTCGTTTCGAGGGTCTCAAGGTAGTGATTGTTGAATTCATAGCGGTGGCGATGCCGCTCAAAGACCTCATCCTGTCCATAGACCTTTTGTGCGAGAGAGTTTGCGACTAAACGGCACGGCTGTTCGCCAAGACGCATCGTACCCCCAATCTCAGAAGTTTGCGTGCGCACTTCGACCTGCCCCGAGGCATCTTTCCATTCAGTGATCAGGGCGATGACTGGATGGGGGGTATCTAGATGGAATTCGGTCGAGTGGGCGCCTTCAAGTCCTGCGACATTGCGCGCATATTCGATGACCGCGACTTGCATCCCAAGGCAAATTCCAAGGTATGGGATGCCGTTTTCACGCGCATAACGCACGGTCTTGATTTTGCCCTCAATGCCTCGTTCGCCAAATCCACCAGGAACGAGAATGGCATCAATGGCGCGGAGCATGAGGCTTGGGTCTTCACCAATATCCTCAGAGTCGAAGTAATGAATGACGACGCGGCTGCGTGTCTTGATCCCCGCATGGGTCAGTGCTTCGGTTAAGGATTTGTAGGCGTCGGTGTGGTTGACGTATTTGCCGACCATGGCCACGTTGATTTCAGTATCCCAGTGCGTGAGTCCATCGGTCACCTGGTGCCATTCTGAAAGGTCCGCGGCCGGAGCAGAAATGCCTAACTTTCGGACCACGATTTCATCAAGTCCCTGTTCGTGAAGACTCGAAGGAATACTGTAGATGGTGTCTGCATCGACCGCTGATATGACGGCCTGTTCACTGACATTAGTGAACAGTGCGATTTTTTTTCGCTCTGATTCGGGAATGGCGCGATCGGAGCGGCAAATGAGAATATCTGGCTGGATGCCAATGGTTCTCAGTTCTTTGACAGAGTGCTGGGTCGGCTTGGTCTTTAATTCCCCGGCAGTCCCAATATAAGGGACCAGGGTCAGATGAATGAACAGGGTGTGCGCCTCCCCAAGTTCGACCCGCATTTGTCTAATAGCTTCTAAGAATGGCTGCGATTCAATGTCACCGACGGTCCCACCAATTTCGATTAAGGCAATATCATGGCCTTCTGCGCTGAGCTTGATGACGCGTTTGATTTCATCGGTGATGTGCGGAATGACCTGTACCGTTGCCCCGAGATATTCCCCTCGTCGCTCCTTACGAATGACATTTTCGTAGATCTGACCAGTTGTCCAGTTGTTGACCTTACCCATGGTTGTGCTGACAAACCGTTCATAGTGACCGAGATCAAGATCGGTTTCAGCCCCATCTTGGGTCACAAACACTTCGCCGTGCTGGAACGGGCTCATGGTGCCTGGATCCACATTAATGTAAGGATCCAGCTTGGTCATCGTGACCTTTAGTCCTCGGGCTTCGAGGATCGCTGCGAGTGATGATGCCGCAATGCCCTTGCCCAGCGATGAAACAACGCCGCCAGTAATGAAGATGTATTTGGTCATTCGGGATGTTGGTGGTGTGTGCGTGGTTTGCCGTCACCAAGACCCTGATCATCGGGTTTTGGCCCAGCATGCCACTCATTTTACTTCACCGTCAGTCAGCCGTCACCGGATTTAGCTTCTTGATTCAGCATAATCCGTTTAAAATTGGAACATTGTTGCTATTTGAGGCCTTTCTGATGCGCACTTCTTCCATCGTCCTTTTCATTCTCACGGTTACAGCCCTGGCCCTCTCGGGTTGCACATGGGTCGAATTGAAGCCACAAGGCGAAAAAGTCAAAGTGCTCACCATGCGTGACACTCGAAAATGCAAGAAGATCGGCCATGTGACTTCCAACACGACAGACTCCATCGCTTACATCCCAAGAGATGCGGATTCAGTGAATGATGAGCTTAACCGGCTTGCGAGGAACTACGCCGGCCAAATGGGTGGCAATGCCATCGTCCCGACCGGCCAGCCGCAACAGGGTGAACAATCGTTTAACGTCTTTTACTGCAAATAAAGACGCGCGTCATCTGCAGCCCCATTTAGGGCTTTCTGTGCTCGATTTTTATTCCTATGCTGCTTTTTGATTCAGCAGAAAAAGATTCATCCATCCAAAGATCACCCACGGCTGCCAGCTTGTCATTAAGAAAAATGAGGGGGATCGTGTTCCGCTCCCAGGGGGGGACCCCTTCTTCCTGAAAAAGCTTGCGGAGCTCTTGGTGGCCTTGGCGCCCTTTGAGCTTGATTTTTTCGCCACCCCGTCGGTAGTGGACGTTGACGGTATGCGTGTTCCAGTCAGAAAGCGCAATGCCCTCCCCGTAGGTTTCCGTTAATACCAGACACCCATTCTTTTCAAGCGGGATCAACCTCGAGGTTGAGGGGATTGGGGGGGGCGACATTGTAGGTATAGCCGGATGGACGGGATGGAGGAAGAGTTGTCCTCGATACCGACGTATTCTTCCTTCTGGCCACACGATGTCGGGGTTACGATCGGGGGCTGCGTAGAGTCCTTCGCTGCAAATACGTTCGACCATCTTGGTCGATGGCAGCCTAAAGCCTTGCGATCTGATCCAGCGCCTCACGATGGCCCGCTGCAAGGTTGGCGCCAATCTTTTTAATCGCTCGACCTGGAGACTCCGATCATCAAGGATCCATGGGTAATGATCCTCGATCGCTTCATCGAGCAACTGCTCAGTTTCTGCCATATGTTGCGCGCTCCTCGCGATAACGGATCCCACTGCGGGCCAACGTTGTTGGATCAGAGGGAGGATGTCACGCCGGATTAAATTGCGATCGTAGCGTGTGTCCTGATTACTCAGGTCTTCAATCCAAGGGATCCCTAATGCGGAACCGACTTTGACGATGTCCTCGCGTGAGACGCCTAAAAAGGGTCTTAAGAGATGTCCTTCTTGAAACGAGGTTCTTAAGGGCATGGCGGATAGACCTCGGGGTCCAGCGCCTCTAAAGAGTTGTAAGAGAAACGTTTCGGCTTGGTCATCTTGGTGCTGGGCTAAGAGTAAAACATCCTCCGGCTCCATAATGGCGGCAAATGCCTCGTAGCGAGAGTTTCGAGCCGCTTCTTCAGGGCTTTCGCCTGCTGCGTTTAGGGCATCTACCGCTCTAATAACCAGTGGGACCTTGAGCTCTCGACAATATGATGAACAATGTTCACTCCATTGGTCAGCCAGCTCATGGAGTCCATGATGAACATGGATCGCTCTGACAGCGCTATCTTGCAGAGAGGGTCTAATGGCCGCTAAGAGCGTTAAGAGAACGCTTGAATCGATACCACCGCTATAACCGACCCAGTAAGTGGGGGCTTTGGGCCATCTCTTCAGCTGATCAAGCAGATAAGAGGGCGTCAGACTGGACTGTGCGTTCAGAAGGGTCTAGATCAGCCTGGATTGGCTTCCTCAAAAACGCCATACGACATCAGTTTTTGATAGCGTTTTTCAAGCAGCGTCTCCAATGAAACCGCATTCAATTCAGCGAGCGAGCGTTTCAGGGCACTCGCCAGGTGTTCTGCAGTTTTCTCACGGTCACGATGGCAGCCGCCGAGGGGTTCAGGAATAATCTCATCAATGAGCGAGAGTCCTAGAAGACGATCCGAGGTAATCCCCATGGCTTCAGCCGCGAGCTCGGCCTTATCAGCACTTTTCCAAAGAATTGAGGCACATCCTTCCGGTGAAATGACGGAATAAGTGCTGTATTGGAGCATCATAAGCCGATCTCCCACCCCGATCGCCAAAGCGCCCCCTGAGCCACCTTCACCAATCACGGTGCAGATGATGGGCGTCTTGAGGGTGGCCATTTCAAACAGATTGCGTGCGATTGCTTCGCTTTGACCGCGCTCTTCAGCATTAATCCCAGGATACGCTCCAGGGGTATCGATTAGGCAGATAATAGGGAGTTTAAAGCGTTCGGCGAGCTTCATGAGGCGCAGCGCCTTTCGGTAACCTTCAGGGCGGGGCATCCCAAAATTACGGAAGATTTTATCCTTGGTATCACGGCCTTTTTGATGGCCAATGATCATCACCGGGGTGCCTTCAAGCTTTGCTAGACCACCGACGATGGCAGGATCATCGGCGAAAGTCCGATCACCATGTAATTCGTGAAAGTCTTCGAAGATGAGTTCGATGTAATCAAGCGTATAGAGTCGCTGAGGATGACGTGAAAGTTGCGAAATCTGCCAGGCCGTTAAAGAGGTGAAGACGGATTCCGTGAGTTTCCGGCTTTTTTCTTCAAGTTTTGCGATTTCCTCTGAGATATTGATCTCATTGTCAAAACCGACACGCCGCAATTCATCGATTTTGGCCTGCATATCGGCAATGGGTTGTTCAAAATCAAGAAAATTCAGATCCATAGCCAGTCATTCCCATCACGCAAAGAGCCTCATTTTAACACTTCTGTCAGAAATTCTAGAAGGCATTGGTGCGATCTGTCGTTGCTGGTCGGGTGATAGACGGTCCCAAACGATCGGTCATTGGCCTTTGGATTGGTGAAGGCATGCATCGTGTGGGAATAAAAATGCAATTGCCAGTCGGCACCTCGGTGCGTTAACTCGTGACCGAGTGCAACGGCATCTTCTGGCGTGGCCATCGGATCCTCAAAACCATGAAGGATCAGTATCTTAGATTGAATCGGTGGGGTAGGGAGTCCCTGCGGCGGGTTAAATAGGCCATGAAAACTGATGACGCCACGAAGATCAGCTCCACTTCTTGCCAAATCAAGGACACAGAGGCCTCCAAAGCAGAATCCGATGGCGGCCACCCGATCGACGTCGGTTTCAGGCTGTTCTTTCAAGACGTCAAGGGCGGCCCAAAGGCGTTCTTTCAGTAGAGTGCGATCACTGAGAAGGCCGTTCATGAGGGCCGAATTTTCTTCAGGCGTTTGTCCTACCTTCCCCCCTCCGTAGAGGTCAATGGCAAAGGCGGTATATCCCCACTGGGCTAATTGATCTGCCTTCCGACAGGCGAATTCATCGCGACCGACCCACGTGTGAACAATCATGATCGCGGGTTTTGGTGTGGTACTCCCCGAAGGGATGGCTAGATAGCCCTCAAATTCAACGCCCTGGTGCTGATACTGAACGGTTCTGGTAGTCAATGTCATGGTGTTCTCGAAAAGGGTCGATCGTGATTTTATAAACGTCGTGATAGAGAGAGGATTTCTCACGCTTCATGCCGTTGCGTGGTTACTTCAAGGTCCTTATCTTGACGTCGATGGACCGCTCATTGAAACTCTTCTAACACCTTTTATTTTTTTAAGCGACAACTCAGGATTTCTTTACTCTATGTCACTTCCACCGCCGCCAGGGAACCCCCTTTGGTTTCGATCCCTGGGTGAACGCTATCGCTTGTTGCCACATTTAGGCCAGCGCCTCCTCGTCATCGGTCTCGCTGTGACTCTCTTATCCTTCATGATGGCGATGGTCTATGGGTCTCTAGATCGTGTTCTTGCCATTGGGATCATATCAACCGTTCTCGCAGGCTTAGCGACCGGCGTTGGAGCACTTCCAGTCCTCTGGGTGCGCGAGATCGATCAGAAGATGCTCAATCTCTTATTAGGGGGCGCCGCGGGGGTCATGATGGCGGCCACTTCTTTTTCACTGATCGTTCCTGCAATTGCCGCGGGCAACCAACTTTGGCCGGGTTTGGGAGTCTATTACGTTGCTTTGGGTCTTCTTTTGGGGGCTGGCTTTTTGGTCTTTGCGGATCATTGGCTCCCTTTTGAAAAATACTTGGCACCGGGGGAGTCGTTTGATTCTCTCAGAAAAGTATGGCTCTTTATTGCGGCCATCACGCTTCACAATCTCCCTGAAGGTGGTGCGGTCGGAGTCAGTTTTGGTGGGGGTGACTGGCGCAGTGGGGTTTCTATTGCGCTTGCTGTCGCACTCCAGAATATCCCTGAAGGCCTTGCGGTGGCTTTGCCTTTAGTGGGGCTTGGCTATCGGCGGGAAAATGCCGTGTTGATTGCTCTAATGACAGGGCTGATTGAGCCCGTCGGCGGTCTTTTAGGCCTCTTTATGGCAACGTCATTCTTACCGTTTATGCCGATAGGGATGGCCATCGCTGCAGGCGCGATGCTCTTTGTCATCATGGATGACATCATCCCTGAAACGCAGTCTCAGGGTAAGGCGCGTTATGCGACCTTTGCCGCCTTGATGGGATTCATTATCATGATGGTCCTTGATAACCTCATTGTGAGCTTGTAGTGACCTCGATGCGTTGCCTATTTCTCCTTTTTTTTGCGTGGATCTTAGGCTGTGGAGGCCAAAAAAACATCAATGACCCGTCTTCTGCCGCCAAAGGCCCAATGACGGTGATTTATCAAGGGCCTCTTAGCCCAGGCTCTATGTCCCCCATTCAGAGTCTTTGGGAAGTCGGAGATGTAGGAAAGGGAGTCACACCAGGGGCGGTTCAATTCACGCTCCGGCTGACTCTTGAGAATGATCAGATCAAGACAGTGGTGGTGTCTAAGATGGAGGCCATGTGTGAGCCTTTCCCAAAATCACGCTCACTTCCAGGGCCCATCACGGTTGACACGACCTTCTTAGATGGTCGTCATACACACGAAACTGATCCTGCGAAACCTGATATCTGGCAGGGTTTTCAGCACGCCAAAGCGCTCAAAGAGCTCTGTCAACAGGCGGGGATTCCATTTGGCTGATGACTATCGTTGCGATAGCTTTTTCTTAGAAATGCCCTTGGTCTCATCGCCAAGGCTTCGACTCAATGAATCTTTCGATCAACCCCAGCGTAAGAAGAGTTTGTTGAAGGACTTGACGTCCTCAATAACGGTTCCGGTTCCTCTGGCCACGGCCGACAAGGGATCTTCGGTGACGTGAACCTCTAGACCTGTTTCTTCATTGATCCGTTGCGCCAAGCCCTTAAGGAGGGCGCCACCCCCGGTGAGATGGATGCCGCGAACGATGAGGTCACTGGTTAATTCGGCGGGCGTCACCTCAAGCACGTTAAGGATCGACTTTAAAATACTGCTCGCTGCAGGTTCGATAGCGAGGCGGACCTCTTCAGGTGTCAATTCAATCGCTCTCGGTTTTCCAAGGGTGAGATCGCGTCCACGCGCCGAATAGTTTTCGATATCGTTGACGGGCATCACCGACCCAGCAATACATTTGATTTCTTCACCGGTTCGATCACCGACTAGAAAACGGCGTTGAGTTTTTGGCCTGCCGATTCCTTGACGTCCAGCCCTGCGCCTATGGCTGCCGCAATTGGTTGTGAAAGGAGGAAAACTTTACGGGCATGGGTTTCTGCAATCGCCGCACAAACGGCGCGCTTTTCAACGTCAGTCACCCCATTTGGGAGGCTGATAACGACATTTCGAGGAACCTTGTGGGCTCCAACGACGGTATTGATGAAGCGTTTCAACATGCCGGCAGTCATGTCGAAATCAGCGATCACGCCATCTCGGATAGGACGAATGGTGCTCAGCTCGGGGTGAACCTTTCCCATCATGGCACGAGATTCGGACCCCACCGCAATGATATCCCGCTGCACGTGATCAAAGGTGACGATGGAGGGTTCGTTAAGAAGGACCCCTTTGCCCCTGACAAAAATCAGGGTATTGGCGGTGCCAAGATCAATGCCTAGGTCGATGCGTGGAAAAAAATAACTGAGCATGGTGTCATGTGGTTGCTGCCAACGAACAACGAAGCTGGACACTCTGGGGTCCATGGCTCTGATGAAAGAGGCCTAAGAGCGATATCAATGAATAGATTACATTCTGCACAATGCCCTCATCCCGCGCAAGGCAAAAGGGGCGTTTGGTCTGGGTAATAGGGCGCTAATGCCGTCTGGTGTGATCTAAGACCTGATGCCGGTAGACCTTTGCGGTGAGTAGAAAAACAGCGCCAATGATCAGGCTTCCCAACATTATGAAGAGCAATCCATGCCAGAAGGCATGATTCATGATGGATCGTGATCTGATTTCTGCCTGCCGAGCCGCCTCATCGACGATGTGTGTGAGTCGCTCAAGTTGTTCAGGAGCCAACAAAGGTTCCAGTGTTTTAAGGAGTTGGGTCAGACGCTCTGCCATCTCTTCAATTTTGGCGGCGGACTCCTCGTAATCTTTGATTCTAAAGGGGGTGTCATTCGCCTTGTCATTGGCCGGCTTTTTTCGGACTTCAGTGAGGACCGATTCATAGGTTTTCAGCATGGCATTGGTTGCATCGGCCATTTTACTGCCTTCACCAAATGTATCGCCGAAGGTGCTGGCCAAATGACCGAGTTCGCTTTGTTCCTTCGTGAGCGCCATCAGGATTTTTTCTCGTTCCTCGCGAATGAGCGCAGGCATCATTTCAGCGGTCTTCCCGACTTGGCTGCTGGCTTTGGCAATTTCTTGTGTGCTCTCGACAAAATGCTTCACTTCGGGGACTCGGCCGGTGCGGGCAGTCAGGAGCTCCATTTGCCATTCCATCAGTTGTGGAATGCGCTTGCCCATAAAAAGGGTTCTCTCGCCAAAGAGGCGTGTCTCAGTGAGCTCCCGTGTGGCCGGGTCAAGGCTGGCCAGTGGATCAAGATCCAATAAAGAGAAAACACTCGAATGAGTGGTATCGACCTGTTTAGATTGGTCTCCCTTGTCAAGAATCTGGTTGACCAGGGTAATATTAGCGAGTTCTGCAAAACCTCTTTCTTTTTGAGGATTCAGCTTATGCCAAGTTTGGACGGCCGTAGAGAGTTCATTCATCTGGTCTTGGGCAAGAATCGTCACGCCCAAGGCACGTATATCCTGATAGGCGTCATTCACGACCTTTTCAAGCCGGTCAACAGAGTCACCAAATTCCATCGGACGCCAGTATTCACGAATACTGGTCTTAACGGATTCGGTGTAGACGATCATGCTGACGAGATTAGCCAGAGGATTAGATCCCGTGGCGAGCGAGACCATATCGGTTGCAATCTTGAGTTTGGCCATTACCAAGAACTCTCGAGTTACCGGTTCGCCGTTACGCTTTAATGATTCTGTGGCCACACTGGAGCTGATGATAAAGTTATCCGCAAACCGTAATATATTTTCCTGTAAGTCCACGGGATCATAGGTCTTATCAGGCTCAAAACCACGTGCAATGGCTCTGACAGCAACGATCGGTAATTCCGCTGCTTTTTCAAAGAGAGTGCAGGCTGAGAGGCTTGCGATCATGATGGTCAGAAGCCCCATCAGGATCAAAGGCAATGGGCGCATCTTTTTTTGAAATAGAAAAAGTGGAGGAGTGGGTGGAGGAGGGTGTTATGCAAGGATAGCCTTGTTTTTTAAATCTGCCGAGCGGAATTCTAAGCCGTCCGAGTCAAACGGTGATGTAAAAGAATGAGTCAATCGCTGTTCAGCAACCTGATTAAACGCCATGCCATGCCCCATCATTCATAGTCTTCTTGATCCCTTGACTACCGCAATGGGGGCCGTCCCCCCCACCCAAGCGATTCAAGCAGTGGGTAGCTCAGCGCTTTTGGTTGCGGCAGCTGAATTTGGCGATAAAAGCCAAATGGTCGCGATGGCCTTGGCGTCTCGTCATCGCCATTGGCCTGTCTTTTGGGGGGCCACCATCGCGTTTTCGTTGCTGAATGTCATCGCCGTCCTGTTTGGGTCTATGGCAAATCAGTGGTTGCCGGCGCCGCTCTCGGCCTTGTTGGTCTCAGGTCTCTTTCTTCTATTTGGACTCCGTTACCTTTTGGATGGCGGCGAAGACACGGATGACGTTCATCAGGAAAAGCGAGGTCACGGGGTTCTTATGACCACTTTCATGATGATCTTTCTCGCAGAACTCGGAGATAAGACCCAATTCGCTGTGGCCGGTCTCAGCGCTTCTGAGCCTCCCTTTTGGGTTTGGGTGGGATCGACCCTTGGGCTGTCGCTCACCTCAGCACTTGGAATTTGGGCGGGACGAATGCTCTATCGCCGTCTTTCACCCCGCATCATCAACCGTTGTGCAGGGGTTCTATTTATTCTTTTCGCTGGCTATGCGTTCAACGAAGCCCTGGGGGAGGGTGGGATTGAAACGATGATGTCTGCCTTCGATCTCAGTCTGATTCAGCGCCATTAAACACGATGGAGAATGAGCTCGATCACGAGCTTACTGCCGAAATAGGCCAGCATCAAAAAGACGAAGCCTAAAAGAGTCCAACGAATCGCGAACTGCCCTCGCCATCCATAGCGTATCCGGCCTAAAAGAAGCCCTGCAAAGACCACCCAGGCGAGTATGGAGAGAATTGTTTTATGGGCGAGATGTTGGGCAAAGAGGTTATCTAGAAAAATAAATCCCGAGATCAACGACAAGCCAAGGATCGCCCAGCCGGCCGCAATTAATTGGAACATGAGCGTTTCCATGCTCTCGAGGGAGGGGAGCGATCGAATGAGAAGACCGCTCGGGTTTCGCTTTCTAAGACAAGCTTCTTGAAGGGCTAAAAGGAGTGCCTGAATGGCTGCGATATTCAAGAGGCTGTAGGCCATCAGCGAGGCGAGAATGTGGGTGGCCATTGCGGGCCCTTGATCTCTTAAGGTCCTTGCAGGCTCTTGGTAAAAGAGGGTTAAGGTCAGAATAATGATGGCAATCGGATAGGTGACAAGACCCAGTTTATCGATCGGTTTGAATAGGGCGGCAATGACTAAAATGGCATTGATGCCAAAGGAAACCAGTGACAATGCGCTCATGAAGCTCACATTGAGCCCTTCAGGGACTATATTCGCTTTGAACAGGAGCCAACCATGCGAGGCAACGGCTAAGGCACCTAAAGGAAGGTAGCGCCAATGGGAGTCCCATCGCGACGAATCATGGGGTTTTTTCCTGGCTCTTATGGACTGTAGCAAGACGCCAAGTGCCATGAGGTACGTCAGTAGAGTGATCGTTGTGGATGAAGCAGTGGACATGGGATGTGCTCTTTCACGAAGCCTCTAGTCTGGCATAATGCGCGATCTAGATGAAGCACCTGCTTCGCCCGCAAAGATTCATGGATGTACGCCGATGTTTGACAATCTCACCGAACGCTTAACTCAGTCCCTCAAAAAGATTCGTGGTCAGGGCCGTCTGACGGAGGCCAATATCCAAGATACGCTTCGGGAAGTTCGAATGGCGCTTCTTGAAGCTGACGTAGCGCTTCCTGTGGTCAAGGATTTTATCGAACAGGTCAAGGATAGGGCGCTGGGTCAAGATGTTCAGTCTAGCCTTTCACCAGGTCAATCCTTCATCAAAATCGTCAACGAAGAATTGATTCGGGTGATGGGTAATGCCCATGAAAAGCTGAATTTGGCCACCCAGCCGCCGGCGGTTATTTTGATGGCAGGACTTCAGGGGGCCGGTAAGACAACGACCGTCGCTAAACTCGCAAAATGGCTTAAAGAGAACGAAAGAAAAAGTGTGGTGGTCGTCAGCGCAGACGTTTATCGTCCGGCCGCGATCGACCAGCTTAAGACCTTAGCGGCTGAAGTCGGCGCTGATTTCTTCCCGAGTGATCCTTCAGAAAAACCGATCGACATAGCCCGTAGCGCCCTTGAGCATGCACGTAAGCGCTACAAAGATGTATTAATCATCGATACCGCCGGCCGATTAGGGGTTGATGACGTCATGATGGCTGAAATCCAGCAGCTTCACCGTGAATTGAAGCCCATTGAAACCTTATTCGTCGTGGATGCCATGACCGGTCAGGATGCAGCCAATACGGCCAAGG
Source organism: Gammaproteobacteria bacterium (assembly GCA_009922685.1). GTDB lineage: Bacteria > Pseudomonadota > Gammaproteobacteria > Methylococcales > Methylococcaceae > UBA6136. The sequence continues at coordinate 38,232 of RFVA01000004.1, forward strand.
CCTTTGGTGATGCTCTCCCATTGACCGGTGTTATTCTCACCAAAACGGATGGTGATGCACGGGGGGGTGCGGCGCTCTCCGTTCGTCATATTACGGGTACCCCCATCAAATTTTTAGGGGTAGGTGAAAAGACCGCAGCCCTTGAGCGTTTCCATCCCGATCGGATTGCTTCGAGAATTCTTGGTATGGGCGATATGCTCAGCCTGATTGAAGAAGCTGAACGGACGATTGACAAGACGAAAGCTGAAAAGCTCGCAAAAAAGATTCAGAAAGGCAAAGCCTTCAACTTCGTTGACTACTATGATCAGTTACAACAACTGAAGAGTATGGGTGGTTTGAGCGCGATGATGGATAAGCTTCCTGGCATGGGTAACGTTCCCCAAAACATCAAGGAGAAAGTTAACGATAATGAGTGGCAACGCCAGATCGTGATGATCGACTCGATGACCCGTAAAGAACGTTTGGATCCTGATCTGATCAATACCTCTCGCAAGGAAAGGATTGCTCGTGGCGCTGGATCGAATCTTCAGGAAGTGAACAAGATGCTGAAACAGTTCGATCAGATGCAGAAGATGATGAAAAAGCTTAAAGGCGGCAACCTCATGAATATGATGCGTGGCGCAAAGGGCAACATGGGCCGAAACATGAATTTTAGAGGGATGTGATGCCCCTCCTTTGAGAGAGGAGGCTCTTAGGATTCGTGAACTTGTTTGAAGACGCTTGGATCTTATGGGTCTAGTCTATTCTCAAGAACGACAAACCAGGGCCTCTGCTCTGTAGGTTTTAAAAATCCCTTTTGCCCTAATGGGATCTTGGTTTTTGAAACCGAATTCCGAACATTACCTCCTATCGTCAGCAAGTAATCCTTGTTTTTCTCAACCACAATGTCGCAGTGAAGTTTTGCGTGTCCCATCAACACCGTACTGGTGTTGAGGTGGTCATAGACTGGAATGAAGCCATGCGATCCTCTCGTGGCACATATGAGGTCGCCTTCTTCAGGGGAGTATTCGGTAATTTTGTGAGTTGCAAAGGCGGCTGATGGATTCCCTTGAGTAAAATACCGAATGTAATTCCAGTGGGCATCGGATCCTGGAAATTCACCGCGGCTTAAGCCCGCTGCCTGCATGACATAACTGATGAAAGCTGCAGACCATGGTTGTTTGCAGTCGAACCCATCTAGGCCGGGTTTCCCTACGCTGCTCCAATAAACACGGACTCTGCTGGACCAAGGATCCCCGTCATCCTCCCAATGACCGACATGTGGAATACTTTCACCGGTGCTATCGAGCTGGATCGTTTGGCGACCAAAAAAATCCCACTCTGCTTCTGCCCTTTTGATGATCTCTTGTGATCGCGTTGGCCGTCCATTTTTTTTGTGGGCGCCGGTAGGCTCCGTCTGAGCCGCATCATTACTGGCTGTCGTTGGTTTCTTTTTTCCTGTACAGCCCTCCAATTGAGGGATCAAGCAAAAGGTCAAGAGGAGGGTTAGAAGCTTCAGATGATGCATAGCTTAACGGGGAGGTCGTTGCGTGGACTTAAACCAGTTCCTGTATTCTTCCATGCGCTCTTTCTGCTCCTCTGGAGCACGGCGATGGCAGGTTTCATACTCTGGGGTTTCAGGGAGGGCCCCCCATCGATATTCTGGACAATCGTTCGGGTTATAAGCGGTCTCAAGTCGGCTTTTTCGATCGATCAATTCTCTCAAGCTTAAAGACCAATGACTGCCATCACTTCGAATATAGTCAACATGGTCTTCGTTGAGCGATCGTTCATAAGCGGTACTTATGACGTTCTTCACGGTTTCTTTTGCATGATGGCCCAATTGAAAAAGCTCAGGATGGGCGAGGGCTTGCCTTTGGAATTCCTCCACCACCTTGATAGCAATCAGCAGCCTCATATCTCTTGAGGGGCTTGCATAATCTTCCCATGGGCCAATCGTTTCAAAGATCTTAGAGCCCGAGGGCATCGGGATCACTGTCCCACGATGCTGTCGCTGGTAAGACTCGCCATTTTCAACCGCGGTCACGCGGGTTTCAATTTGTTCGATGAGGGCTCGTCGTTTAGCTTCAAATGCGACTTCGGGTGGGAGGCCTTGAGGGTTCGTGATCAGTGCCATCGTGGCATAAAAATCATCGGGTTCAAGGTGTGACTGTGCCATTGAAAACGAGGCAACAGGGGCATTTTTAAGCAGCGCCTCATTATCGAGAAGCCGGTCATGACCATCCTCATGACTTAAAGGTCGAAACGCTTTAAATCCAGGACCCGCGTTATCTGTTTTGGCAAATATAAAATTCCCTTCCCAGAAGGTTTTTCGGGTCACCGAATGGTCCGGTTGGGCATCCACGCCAAGGAGGCGTCCACCTCCTTCAGAATCGTTGGGCAACCAGCGAGCTAGGATCAGTGTATGTCCATAAGGATCAGCAAACACCGTTCCTGGCCAGAGACTTTTCCGGTCCAGAGGCACCGGATAAAAATCAGTGTCTTCATCAGAAAATTGGGTTCTTGCGCTGCCAGAATGAACCGTATCGGCAATCGTCCGCATGAGTTGGACAAATTGGGTCGCAGCGACAGCCCCTTTGGTGAATCGATGATCGATGGTGGCCTGGCTACAATGAGGTGCTCGATGAGCAGTGCCCCGATCGCACGCTCGATAACTGATCGGGAGGCCGATTTTCCAGGCGAAGTAGGTTCTAAGATAATAGGGGAGGTCCGCACAATCAGGACGTGCTGGAAGACTGCGATCTTCATCCATTCCCAGATGGTCATAGAGGAAATTTCGCTGAGGATCTCGAAGCACAGGTTCTAGTGATTTAAAACTGAGTGTTGAGGCAGTATCCCCATCAAAGAGCTGTTCTACCCATGCCGAATAGAAGGCTTCAGTGCCCCGATTCCATTCGCTCGAACCGGATCGCGATTCCTCTTGAAGATCACCGATCTTCTGACATCCAATGACCTGATCGCCGGCTAGGGCCTCGATTGTTATATTCGAAGCGGTTGGAAGGGTGACGGCAGCGGTTAGGCTAAAGGGCGGGCCACCGAGCGATTCGACGGACAGAAGGGTGTATTGACCCTCTACCTTTAGCCGAATTTGATCTATGGCCTGATCGGGTGAGACGGCCTTGATTAGAACGTCCTCCCCAGGATGGGCCCATCGAGGCGAGATCCAGATCGTCTTCTCTTTTGAATCATCACAATTTGCTAAGCTGCCTTGGCTGGTTAAAGCCAGGATCAACAACCGGCATAGTCCAAAGAAGAGACGTTGAAACAGGGACATAGCTTGGAGAGAAACCCGATAGTGATAAAGTTGCCGAAAGCTTACATCAACTTCAGGATAGCTTTTTTGTGGGTAAAAATGTGAAAACCTTCGGCGATAGTTTTAAATTTTGTCCGCGCTGTTCGACCCCCAATCCTTTGATTGAACATGAGCGGCGTCTGGAGTGTTCTTGCTGCGATTTTATTTTTTATTTCAATACAGCGGCAGCGGCCGGAGCCTTCCTTTTGCATGAGGATCAACTCATCCTTTGTCAACGGGCTCTCGACCCCCAAAAAGGATTACTCGATATCCCTGGTGGATTTATTGAGCCTGGTGAAACGGTTGAAGCGGGTCTTCGCCGAGAGATCTATGAAGAAATCCAGATCGAGGTAGGCCCTCTCCATTATCTTGGGAGTGCGCCTAATATGTACCCCTATCGAGAGGTTCCTTATAGGACGGCCGATCTTTTTTTTATGGGATATCTTGATTCACTTGAAGCCCTCAGCGCTCAAGATGATGTTGCCTCAATCAAAAGCGTTAATCCTTTCGCGGTTAATTTAGCGGATGTGGCCTTCGACTCAACGCGGTTCGGATTAGGTTTACTTCAGAATCATCTTCAAGTAGACACTCAAAGACGTCGGTAATGGGTCCAGAGATGGATGAATGTCGGGGTTAGACCTTCGCCGCCCATTTTAATCCACGCATTAACCGCTGATTCACTCAGCCATTGGCCCTCATCAATCTCCTCCGCTTCAAGGGTGATGGGTGATTCGGCGATCGTTTTAAATAAAGAAATGAACTCCCAACCGGTTGTCGCCTCCGCCTCCAGTTTGAGGAGAAATTCAAGGGGGGTCTTTGGGGCAAGGCCAAGCTCTTCTTTGAGTTCCCGAAGCGCGCTGGTCCCGATGTCTTCGCCAGCATCCACATGGCCCGCTGCCGATGTATCCCAAAGGCCAGGATGGACATCTTTCCGGTGAGATCTCTTTTGGAGAAAAAGGCGGCCTTCTTGATCGAAGACGAATAGATGGACAGATCGGTGCCGAAGGTTTGATTGATGAATCTCGCTGCGACGCCTTTGGCCTATCACCTCATCCTGTTCATTGACTTCATCCAGCCACTCATCAATCTTCACGAGTGCGACCTCACGGCGTGAAGACCTCTTCGATAGACCGTTTGGCATCTTCTTCGGTTTGGAAGGTCTCCCATCCACCCCCTAAGGATTTATAGATACTGATCAGCGCGGCGGCAGTATCGGTCATGCTCCCTGCATACTCACGCTGGTCTTGTAATAAGCGGCGTTCCGTATCAAGGAGATTTAGAAAGTCTTCAACCCCCTCCTCAAATCGAATATTCGCAATGTCATACGCTTTAAGGCTAGCCTCTGAGGCTGTTTTTAGGAGGAGCTGACGGTCCCTCAGCCGATCGTAATTAACCAACGCATTTTCAGTTTCTTCTAATGCATTGAGCACGATCTGCTGGTATTCAGCAAGTCTGACATCGGCGTTCGCTTCCGAGGCTTTAATTCGCGCATACACTTGCCCAAGATCAAAGGCAGGCCAGGTGATTCTTGGGCCAAAGTTATAGGCACCGGTTCCTGGAGCGGCCAAGCCTGTAAGGGAATTTGATTCTAGATTAAAGGCGCCGACGAACGTGACCTTCGGAAAGACATCGGCCATGGCAACGCCGATTCTTGCCGTGGCACTAGCGAGGGATCGTTCAGCCTCTTGGATATCAGGTCGTCTTCGGAGGAGACTTTTAGGATCACTCAGGTGAATAACCAGGGGAGGCTGTGGGATGGGAGCATCGATCAGCAACACTTTGAGAAGCGCCGAGGGGATCTGCCCTGTCAGCACCGACAGTCGATGGATATCTTGATGCACCAGGCTATCGAGGGGAGGGATCAGAGCGAGCGTTGTATCGTACTGCGCTTTGGCACGTTGAGTATCAAACTCGGTTCCGATGCCTGCTTCTTGACGGGCGATGGTGAGGTCCCAAGTGGATTTTTGATTATCTGCATTGCGGCGCTCAACAGCGATCTGATTTTGGTGTCCCCGTAATACAAAATAATTACGGGCCACTTCAGCAACGATGGTGAGGGTTAGATTTCGGCGGTTCGCTTCCGCGGCCTCAATTTCAGCTTCCTTCGATTGTACATCACGACGAATCCGGCCCCAGATATCCACTTCCCAATAAGCATCGAAACCGATGCTGTAGAGGTCGAGGTTTCTCGGGACATAGTTTTTATTGTTGAGGGCGGCGAGGCTCCTTTGAAGACTATTCCAATTCGTATGGGTGGTCGGCTGAGGAATCAGGTTAAGTCCTGCCTCAAGAAATAATGCTCTAGAGGTCCTAAGGTTCGCTTCCGCGGCCTTGAGATCATAGTTATGTATGACGGCGCTTTCGATCAGTTGGGTCAATCGTTGGTCTTTAAACTGTCGCCACCAAAGGAGATCGATTGATTTGAGATCGTATTCCTTTTCATCCTGATTCCCAAACGCCTTGCCGGGATCCATGTCAGGCCGCTCATAGGAGGGGCCTACAGGGCAGCCACCGAGTAAAGGAAACAGTAAAAGGAGGCTAAGGGCCTTTAGGAGGCGATGACAATATAACTTCATCTTAGAGAGAAGTTTTTTTAGGTGGCCTTTTTTCGACCAAGGCACGCACCATGACAAAAAACACAGGCGTCATCAAAAGGCCGAACACGGTGACCCCAAGCATCCCACTAAAGACCGTTGTCCCTAAGATGCGACGCACTTCAGAACCTGCGCCTTGAGCGATGACGAGGGGAAATACACCCATGATAAAGGCGAGCGAGGTCATCACAATGGGACGCAGGCGTAACTTTGCTGCTGTGAGGGCCGCGGTCACACGATCATCACCCTGGTCTTGCCGGCGACGAGCGAATTCAACGATCAAAATCGCGTTTTTACAGGCAAGGCCGACCAATACAATAAAGCCAATTTGCGTAAAGATATTATTGTCCATGCCGCGGAGCCAAATCCCACTCATGGCGCTTAAAAGACACATCGGCACGATAAGGATCACGGCGAGTGGCAAAGACCAACTTTCATATTGGGCGGCAAGGGCTAGAAAGACAAAAATCACACTGAGAGGAAAAATAATGATGGCGGTGTTTCCAGCAAGAATCTGTTGGAGGGTTAATTCGGTCCATTCGTAGCCCATCGCTGGAGGGAGAAGATCTTTCAGAAGGTCTTCCATCAGCTGGATGGATTGGCCGCTACTCACTGAGGGGAGGGTGATCCCATTAATTTCGGCGGCTGGATAGATGTTGTAATGCGAAATCTTGTCTGGTCCTGTGGTGGGTCGGACGTTGATCAATGTGCCAAGAGGGACCATTTCCCCTTCGTTATTTCGGGTCTTCAGATCTTCAATATCTTGGGCTGTGGCCCTGAAGCGACTATCTGCTTGAGCTGAGACTTGATAAGTGCGCCCAAAAAGATTGAAGTCGTTGACATAAAGAGAGCCTAAATAGATCTGGAGCGTCTGGAAAACATTCGACAACGGAACACCGATGGATTTTGCAAGGGTACGATCAACATCGACCTTTAATTGTGGGACTGACGCTCTAAAGGTGGTGAAGACCTTGGTGAAACCAGGAATCGCCGACGCCTTTTGAATGATGGCATTGGTGACCGATGCGAGCTCCTGCGGGCCTTGATTACTCCGGTCTTGAATTTGTAATTTGAAGCCGCCCACAGTGCTCAAACCTCGAACGGGAGGGGGGGCGAATACGGCAAGATAAGCCCCATCGATGGTGCCAAGACGCTTCTGTAGGGTTTGGATCAACGCTTCCGTTTGGAGATCTGCATGGCCGGCACGTTCATCGGCGGGTGTCAGTCGGGTGAAGAGCGTGCCTGCATTGGATTGATTGCCACCACCCAGAACGGAAAAGCCCGCATAAGCATTGACATGGGCAACACCTTCCGTTTCAAGAATGATTCGACTCGCCTCCATCACGACATGTCGTGTTCGCTCAAGAGAGGCTGCATCAGGGAGCTGGGCGTACACGATGAGATAACCCATATCTTGAGGAGGAATAAAGCCGGTTGGAACCTCATGAAAGGCAACCCAATTGAGACTGGTTAAGCCAAGAAAGATCGTCAGAACCCAGCGCCAGCGGCTGATTAAACCCCGAACCACACGACTATAAGCCTGACTAAACCGGTCAAAAGACTGGTGGAAGAGATCAAGGAAACGACCGATTCCTAAGCGGTGGAACAATGAAGTGTCACTTTGAGAGTGATCGCGATCCAGTAACAGGGCGCATAGGGCAGGGCTTAAGGTTAATGAATTGAAGGCCGATATCACAGTAGATACGGCAATGGTGAGAGCAAATTGTTTGTAAAAGGCGCCCGATACACCGGTAATGAAGGCGGTCGGAATGAAGACAGCCACGAGAACCAGTGCCGTCGCAACAATGGGTCCCACGACTTCTTCCATCGCGCGTCGACTCGCCTCTTTTGCTGCCATTCCTAGGGCCATATTCCGTTCAACGTTCTCTACCACCACAATGGCATCATCAACCACGATGCCGATGGCCAGTACCAAACCAAAGAGAGAAAGCGTATTCAGTGAAAGGCCTAAATAAGCCATGACACTGAAGGTCCCGATCAGCGAGACGGGGACTGCGAGCAAGGGAATCATGGTCGCCCGCCAGGTTCTTAAAAACAGTAAAACAACCAGGACAACCAGAACAATGGATTCCATCAAGGTCGTGATCACCTTCTCAATGGACTGCTCAATAAAAACGACCGTGTCATAGGATAGAAGAACGTCAAGCCCTTCTGGAAAACGCGCTTTGAGGTGATCAAGTTCATCAAGAACGGCTGTTTTAGTTGCAATGGCATTCGAGCCAGGCATTTGGAAAATGGCTAGACCCACGCTCGTGTGGCCGTCCAAGATCAATTCAGCGTTGTAATCTTTCGATCCAAGTTCAATGGTCGCCACATCTTTAAGTCGAGTGACTTGTCCCTCACGGCCCGTTCGAATAATGATGTCGCCAAATTCTTCAGGATCACTCAACCTCCCTTGAGTCATGACGGTGTATTGAAAATCCCCCTGATGATCAGCAGGTGGAGCGCCCACCACGCCGGCAGCGACTTGAATATTCTGTTCGCGGATCGATTGGATGACATCACTCGCGGTGAGTCCCCGGGCCGCCACTTGTCCAGGATCTAGCCAAATACGCATACTGTATTCGCGACCACCAAAGAGGCTAATGTCACCAACGCCTGGGACGCGAGCTAACGCATCACGCATTTGAAGGAGGGCGTAATTGGTCATGTAGACGTTGTCATAACGCCCGTCGGGTGAAATCAGATTGATGACGAGACTAAGATCCGGGCTCCTTTTACGGACCGCAATGCCTTGACGCCGAACTTCCTCGGGGAGTCTAGGTTCAGCGAGGGCGACGCGGTTTTGAACCTGGATTTGCGCTTTGTCGAGGTTCGCCCCTGGTTTGAAGGTGACAGTGAGTTGCAAAATGCCATCATTCGATGACTGGCTGGACATATAGAGCATGTCCTCGACCCCATTGATTTCCTGCTCTAGGGGCGTCGCTACGGTCTCTGCGAGAACCCCTGCGCTCGCGCCTGGAAAGATGGCTTTGACTTGCACACTCGGGGGTGCGATTTCTGGGTACTGTGCGATCGGTAGCGTGATCAGCGATAAGGTGCCAATCAAGACTGTGAGGATTGATAGAACCGCCGCAAAAATAGGACGATCGATGAAGAAGTGAGTGAAGCGGTTCATCGGTAGGCCGAGCGATCAGCCATCATAGGGGATGGAGATAGGCTCAGGTTTTACTAAGACGCCGGGACGTATTTTGGCGATACCATCGATGACGACTTCATCGGACGAGGTGAGCCCCTCTTTGATGATTCTAAAAGACCCATGAACTTCTCCCAATTGAACGGGTTGGTAAGTCAAGCTGCCATCCTGATTGACCTTCCAAACATAGCGTTGATTCTGGTCGGTCCCGATCGCTTTTGATGGAATCAACAGGGCGGGAGCAGGACTCCCCGAGCGAATCCTGACTCTGGCAAATAAACCAGGGGAGAGCAGTTCATCATGGTTTTGAAAGACACCGCGGAGCTTCAGGGTGCCGGTAGAGGACTCCAGCTTGGGTTCAAGGTAATCAATGACCCCGCGATGAGGGTAGCCCTCTTCGTCAATAAGTCCCAGCTCTGCATCGAGGTGCAGGCTATTCATCGGGCGATCGGTTCCTTGCAGGCGCCGATAATAGAGCGCTGTTCTTTCATCGATATCGAGATAGACATACACCGGATCGGTGGAAAAAATGGTCGTCAGAAGGGTCTCGTCATTTTTGACGAGATTGCCTGGGGTGATGAGTTCACGCCCGATCCGACCATTGATGGGCGCTCTGATCTGAGTAAACTCAAGGTTTAGCTTGGCCATGGCCAGCTGCGCTTCGGCGGCATGGAGAGATTCCGTCGTATCGGCTTCACCATTGACCCGCTGTTCGAACTCTTCTTCTGAAATGGCTTTAGAAAGTTTAAGTCGTGTTGCACGTCGAAGGTCATTTTGTGCGAGAACACGACGGGTTCTGACGCGTTCAAGTTCGGCTTGCGCGCGTTGAACCTCGATATCGTATGTTCGTCGATCAATCGCAAAGAGCAGCTCCCCGCGGACGACCTTCTCCCCGTCTTTGACTAAGACTCGGTCGAGATAGCCACTCACCCGCGATCTAATCGCGACCGATTCGAGTGATTCCATACGGCCATTGAATTCATCCCAACGCGCTATGATCTCTTCGATGGGGTGCATGGTTTTCACTGCCAGGGGTGGCGGTTTAGCTCCGGTTGCGGAGGGATGCTCCGATTGACATCCTGTCATCATTGACGCGCAAAGCCACCCAGCTAGAACGACTTCTTTATGAAGATAGCGTCGCCATTCTTGGCGATTAAGGAGCAGGGAGATCATCAGACACACACGACCACGAGGGCAGGGAAAAGCACCTTCATGCATTATTTCATGGACTCGTCCATTTGTAGAAATTTACAGGGAGTTATGTGATGCCATAAAGGGCCGCTATAATGGGGGGTTATGCCATCCAACCATCTAAAGGTTTCCCACCCGCATGATTGAAAAGTTACGGAATATCGCCATTATCGCTCACGTTGACCACGGCAAAACGACGCTGGTCGACAAGCTATTGCAGCAATCAGGCACTTTTGCTGCCCATGAAAAGCTCGAAGAGCGCGTCATGGATTCAAACGCCCTTGAAAAAGAGCGCGGCATCACGATTCTTGCAAAAAACACGGCCATTGACTGGGGCGACTACCACATCAATATTGTGGATACCCCAGGCCATGCTGATTTTGGCGGTGAGGTTGAGCGTGTTCTCTCTATGGTCGATTCTGTCCTCCTTTTGGTGGATGCGGTGGATGGCCCTATGCCGCAAACGCGTTTTGTGACCCAAAAGGCTTTTGCATTGGGTCTGAAGCCTATTGTCGTCATCAACAAAATTGATCGTCCAGGGGCCAGGGCGCATTGGGTCTTGGATCAAACCTTCGATCTTTTTGACAAACTCGGTGCCACGGAAGAGCAGCTCGATTTTCCTGTGGTCTATGCTTCAGCGCTTAATGGGTATGCGGGAGATAATCCAGATGTCCGCGAAGGCAACATGGATTATCTGTTCCAGACGGTCGTCGACAAGGTGCATCCTCCAGAGGTCAACAACGACGGCGGCTTCCAGATGCAGATCAGTCAGTTGGACTACAACTCTTACGTTGGGGTCATTGGTATCGGCCGCATTCAAAGGGGCAGCATTAAAACCAATAGCCAAGTGGTCGTGGTCAATCGCGACGGAACCCAGCGCTCTGCGAGAATTCTCCAGGTGTTTGGGTTCAAAGGTCTCGAACGAGTCGAAGTGCCGTTGGCTAATGCGGGCGATATCATTGCATTCACGGGCATTGATGCGCTTGAAATCTCAGACACGATTTGCCATCCCGATGCGATTGAATCATTGCCACCGTTAACGGTCGATGAACCCACCGTCAGCATGACTTTCCAGGTCAATAATTCTCCCATTGCCGGTAAGGATGGGAAATTCGTGACGACCCGCCAGATTCGGGAGCGACTGCAGCGTGAATTGCTGCACAACGTCGCTCTGAGAGTTGAGGATACCGTCGATCCTGATAAATTTCGGGTATCAGGACGTGGTGAGCTGCATCTATCGATCCTGATCGAAAACATGCGCCGGGAAGGATATGAGCTGGGTGTTTCTCGGCCGGAAGTCATCATCAAGGAGATTGATGGTGAGATGTGTGAGCCTTTTGAGTTCGTCACGATTGAAGTGGAGGAAGTCAACCAAGGCGCGGTCATGGAAAAGCTGGGTGAACGCAAAGGGGACCTTCTGAATATGGTTCCAGATGGTCAGGGGCGCGTCCGCCTTGAATACATGATGCCTTCACGGGGGCTGATTGGCTTCCAGACCGAATTCCTGACGGCCACCTCTGGTACAGGATTGCTCTATCACGTCTTTGATCACTATGGCCCCCTTAAAAAGGGTGATATTGGGCAGCGCATTAATGGCGTCATGATCTCAATGGTGGCTGGTAAAGCCCTGGGTTATGCGCTCTTCAATCTTCAGGATCGTGGTCGTATGTTCATCGATCACGCGACCGAAGTTTATGAAGGGATGATTATCGGCATTCATTCGCGCGACAATGATCTGGTGGTGAATCCTACCAAGGCTAAACAGCTCACCAATATCCGTGCGGCTGGAACCGACGAAAACATCCTTTTGGTTCCCCCCATTCGCCTGAGTCTCGAACAAGCGCTCGAATTCATCGATGATGATGAGCTGGTTGAGGTCACACCGAAGACCATTCGACTGCGTAAAAAGCTCCTTTTGGAGCATGAGCGCAAAAAGGCCAGTCGCTCTTCTGGCGAGAGCTAATATCACATGACTTGAGGGGGCTGTTGAACCCATTCAACGGTCTCCCACGGTCGCGATGAACGCTACAGCCTCGGCTCATCCGAGCGTATAATTGTTCCTTTGATGTTGGGTCTGCCGGTCGCTGGCCCATTCTCTACCTGAGCTCCTCATGACGTCATTCGCCAAAGAAATTATCTCGGTCAATCTCGAAGACGAGATGCGCCAGTCCTACCTCGATTACGCCATGAGCGTCATCGTTGGAAGAGCGCTGCCGGATGTTAGGGATGGTCTTAAGCCGGTTCATCGCCGCGTCCTTTATGCCATGCATGAACTCGGTAATGAATGGAATAAACCTTATAAAAAGTCAGCGCGTGTGGTGGGTGACGTCATTGGTAAATATCACCCTCACGGCGATTCAGCCGTCTATGACACGATCGTGCGCATGGCCCAACCCTTCTCCCTCCGCTACATGCTGGTGGATGGTCAGGGTAACTTTGGGTCGGTGGATGGTGATCCTCCTGCCGCCATGCGGTACACCGAAGTTCGAATGTCGAGGATCGCTCACGAATTACTCGCAGATCTTGAAAAGGAAACCGTCGACTTCAACCCCAATTACGATGAATCAGAAAAGGAGCCGACCGTTTTACCCACGCGGGTTCCTAATCTGCTGGTCAATGGATCTGCGGGAATTGCGGTGGGTATGGCGACAAATATTCCGCCGCATAACCTCACCGAGGTCGTCGATGCCTGCCTTCATATCATTGCGCATCCTGAGGCCACTATTGAGGAACTGATGACCCTCATTCCGGGTCCTGATTTTCCAACGGCAGGGATCATTAATGGTGCGAGCGGCATTCGTGAAGCTTATCTGACCGGGCGTGGTCGTATTTATCTCCGCGCCCAGTGCGAATTTGAAGAGGATAACGGTCGTACCAGTATCATCGTTAATGAACTCCCCTATCAGGTGAATAAAGCGCGTCTGATGGAGAAGATAGCGGAACTCGCGAAAGAGGGGCGTCTTGAAGGGATTTCTGGTCTTCGCGATGAATCTGATAAAGATGGCATGCGGATGGTGATCGAACTGAAGCGGGGAGAGGTGCCTGAGGTTGTTTTAAACAATCTCTATCAGCAAACCGCCATGCAGAACGTTTTTGGCATCAATATGGTGGCGTTGATCGATGGACGCCCTCGCTGTCTTAATCTTCGAGAAATTATCGCGGCCTTTATTGATCATCGCCGCGAAGTGGTCACCCGACGCACCCTGTTTGAACTCAGAAAGGCGAGAGAGAGGGCCCATATCCTTGAAGGCCTCGCGGTGGCGCTGGCCAATATTGATGAGGTCATTGAGCGCATCAAGACCTCCCCGAACCCGCAGATAGCAAGAGAACGGCTACTTGAGGTCCATTGGCAGCCAGGTGTCGTTTCAGAATTGTTGGCCCGGGCAGAGGATGCGATCAGGTCGCGTCCCGACAGCCTCGGACCTGAATTTGGTCTCAGCGAAGCAGGTTATCGCCTATCGCATGAACAGGCGCAAGCGATCCTCGATCTCCGCCTGCATCGCCTAACGGGACTCGAACAGGACAAAATCATCGCAGAATACAAAGAGATTCTGAATAAAATTGATGATCTTCTTGGGATTCTCAGCAGCGATATTCGGTTGATGGACGTCATCCGTGACGAACTGCTTCAAATTAGAGAGCAATTTGGTGATCAGCGCCGTACGCGCATCATTGAAAACTATCTAGACCTTTCAAGAGCCGACCTCATTACAGAAGAAGACATGGTGGTCACGGTCTCTCATGAAGGCTATGTGAAGTCTCAGCCACTGACGGCCTATCGCGCGCAGCGCCGGGGTGGACGTGGGAAGTCTGCGACGACAATGAAACAAGAGGATTACATCGACAAGCTGATCGTGGCCAACACCCACGATACGATCCTCTGTTTCTCCAGTGTCGGTAAGGTTTATTGGCTCAAGGTCTATGAACTCCCGGTCACCAGCCGAATCGCTCGGGGACGTCCTTTTGTTAATTTATTACCGCTCGAAGAGAACGAAAAAATTAACGCGATTCTCCCGATTCGGGAATTTGACGATAACCACTTTGTGTTCATGGCGACCAGCGCGGGTATTGTCAAAAAAGTCGCTTTGCGAGAATTTGAGCGGCCACGTTCAACAGGAAAAATTGCCATTGATCTTCGCCAAGATGACCATCTCGTTGATGTCGCTGTCACCGATGGTCAGCAACATGTGATGCTCTTTAGTAACGCCGGTAAATCAGTCTGTTTTAAAGAAGACGATGTGCGCGTCATGGGCCGCGGTGCGACAGGTGTCCGTGGCATGACGCTCCTAGATGATCAAGAAATCATAGCCCTCATCATAGGCACTGAAGGCTCCGTCTTGAATATCACTGAGAATGGGTTTGGTAAGCGGACAGCGCTATCAGACTTCCCTCGCCATCGTCGAGGCGGTCAGGGCGTTATTGCGATTCAAACCAGCGAACGCAATGGGGGAGTCGTCGCCGCCGTCCTGGTTGAAGATAATGACGAGATTATGCTGATCACCGATGCAGGAACTCTGGTGAGGACCCGTGTTGAAGAAATTAGGGAGCTTGGAAGAAATACCCAAGGTGTCACGGTCATCAAGCTCGGCTCTGGAGAGAAGGTTGTGGGTGTCGACCGGATTCCGTTCCTTGAGGGGGAGGACATCGAGGAGGGCGATCTGATGGATGACGAAGCCATCGAAGCGAGTGGTGAGGTGGCGGGAGATTCGGGTGACGCGCCCTTATAACTTCTCCGCAGGGCCCTCCATGTTGCCTGCTGCAGTCCTTCAGCAGGCACGTGATGAGATCTTAGACTGGCAAGGCTCTTTGATGTCTGTCATGGAAGTCAGCCACCGATCCGCTCCTTATCAGTCGCTCGCCCAGAAGGCCGAGGCGGATCTTCGTCAATTGCTTTCGGTACCTTCCGAGTACCAGGTCCTCTTCCTCCAAGGGGGGGCGACGGGTCAGTTTGCAGCGATCCCGATGAATCTTCTTCGGAAAAGGACCAAGGTTGCTTACGTGAATACCGGAATCTGGTCGCAAAAGGCCATGGCTGAAGCCCAGCATTTCGCGAAGGTGGTTGAAGTTGCGAGTGGAGCATCCTCTGGTTTTTGTCACATACCAGCGGAACAGGATTGGCATCGTGATGAGGGATCAGCCTATCTTCACTATACGTCGAATGAGACCATCGGCGGGGTAGAGTTCCATTCAATTCCAGATTCTTTGGGGATACCCTTGGTTTCAGATATGTCCTCTGATCTTCTCTCAAGACCCCTTGATGTGTCCCGTTTTGGTCTCATTTATGCTGGGGCCCAAAAAAACATGGGGCCTGCTGGGGTGACGGTGGTGATTGTGCGTGAAGATCTTTTAGGTTCGGCCATCAGGGAAACGCCATCCATTCTCAACTATAGCCTTCAGGCTGCTGAGAAATCCATGCTCAATACGCCACCGACCTACGCCTGGTATCTGTTGGGTCTTGTCCTTGAATGGCTGATTCAACAAGGGGGTTTAGAGGCGATCGCTGAAGTCAATCAAGAGAAAGCTGAGACCCTTTATCGGGCCATTGATGATTCATCATTTTTTCATAATCCAGTCGTCCCTTCTTGCCGTTCGCAAATGAATATCCCTTTTGCGATAACCCCCCCGGGCCTTGAATCTTCCTTCCTTCTTGAAGCGAAAAAAGTGGGGTTGGTGAATCTTGAAGGGCACCGTTCCGTAGGGGGTTTTAGAGCCAGTATCTACAACGCCATGCCCCTTTCGGGTGTGAAGGCGCTGGTTGACTTCATGGTTGATTTCGAGCGGCGATACGGATGATGGAGCATCGTGTGGCTGTTGTTCAAACACTCAAAGAACCCTCTTACGATCACGGCAGGTCAGCATGAGCGGATCCACTCAAAAAGAACTTCAATCGATACGGCAGGAGATTGATCATATTGACGACGCTCTTTTGGAGCTCGTCAACCGCCGTGCCGGTTGTGCCCAAAAAGTAGCAGAGATCAAGATCGCCCAAGGCGAAATCGACTGTTTCCATCGGCCTGAAAGGGAAGCGGAAGTTCTTAGAAGAATGATGGATAAGAATGAGGGCCCCCTTAGCCGGCAGACCATTGGTCGTCTTTTTAGGGAACTGATGTCTGAATGTCTTGCGCTTGAAAAGCCATTAGCCGTGGCCTTTCTTGGCCCTGAAGGCACCTTCACTCAACAAGCCGCTTTTCGACATTTTGGGCATGCTATTTGTGCAACACCGACGGCCTCCATCGATGATATTTTTAAGGTCGTTGAAAGGGGTGTTTGCCAATACGGGGTGGTGCCTGTTGAAAATTCAACGGAAGGGGTGATCACACATACTCTTGATAGCCTATTGCATTCTTCCTTGGTCATCACGGGGGAAGTCAGCCTCAGAATCCATCATAATCTGATGTCGAGAACGCATCGGTTTGATGAGATCGATGTGGTCTACTCCCATCAACAATCCCTCGCACAATGCCGTCAGTGGCTCGATCGATTCCTTCCACAGGCGCAACGGACCGCAGTGAGCAGTAATGCAGAAGCCGCTCGCTTAGCTGCGCAACAGGAGCACGCTGCCGCGATAGCCGGGGAGGTCGCTGCGGATCTCTATGGCCTCCATATCCTTGAGCGGGATATCGAAGACGAGCCTGACAATACGACGAGATTTTTAGTGGTAGGGCGGACTCCCGTGGGTCCGACAGGAGGCGATAAAACCTCCCTTCTCCTCACGTTACAAAATCATCCTGGCGCTCTTTATGGGGTTCTTGAGCCTTTTGCTCGTCATGGCATCAGCATGAGTAAGATCGAGTCGCGCCCCTCTCGAAAGGCGGCATGGGATTATGTTTTTTTTGTGGATGTCGAAGGGCATCTTAAAGATCAATCTTTGGACCTAGCGCTTAAGGAAGTCGCCGAAAACGTCACGCTTCTTAAGATTCTCGGCTCTTATCCCAGAGCCATTGATTGAACGACTGGATTTAAACCATGGATTTTACTGACCTTGCCGTTCCTGCAGTCCGCCAATTGGTCCCTTATATACCTGGGAAACCCATTTCCGAACTAGAGCGGGAGATGGGGCTCTCATCCATCGTCAAATTAGCTTCGAATGAAAATCCATTAGGACCTAGCCCAAGGGCACTTGCTGCCGTGAGCGCGGTGTGCGGAGACCTTCATCTTTATCCCGATGGGGGTGGATTTTCACTCAAAGCCGCCTTGTCAAAACACCTCAGCGTCGATGCTGAAAGGATCACCCTCGGCAATGGGTCGAACGATGTACTCGATATTCTTGCAAGGACCTTCCTTGGGGAAGGGGTATCAGCCGTATTCTCTGAATACGCTTTCGCGGTTTATTCCATCATCACGCAGGCGGTTGGCGCCAAAGCCTATATTGCCAAAGCCCATGATGGATCCCATGGGCCCCGATATGGTCATGATCTCGAAGCGTTTCTTTCAGCAATTCAGAAGGATACCCGGGTCGTTTTCATTGCCAACCCAAATAATCCGACAGGAACGTTCCTTACCCGATCCCAATTGGCGTCCTTTTTGAAGGATGTCCCTCAGCACATCATTGTCGTGATCGATGAAGCGTACTTTGAATATGTTGAGGATCCAGATTATCCCAATGCGCTTGATTGGATTGAGGCTTATCCCAATCTTGTCGTGAGCCGGACCTTCTCGAAAGCCTATGGTCTTGCAGGACTTCGGGTGGGTTATACCGTCTCCCATCCTCAGATAGCCGCTTTAATGAATCGCGTACGTCAACCTTTCAATGTGAATACGTTGGCGCTGGTTGCTGCCGAAGCATCGCTGAGTGATGAGACGCATCTTGATAATACGGTAACCCTCAACCGATTAGGTCTTAAGGCCGTGAGTGAGGCGCTCTTGGCGCGGGGATTTGACGTCATTCCATCGGTGGGAAATTTCGTCAGCTTTGATCTTGGTGTTCCCTCAGGTCCGATCTATTCGGCGCTCCTTCATGCCGGCGTCATTGTGCGGCCAATCGGGAATTATGGATTGCCTCATCACCTTAGAGTGTCGCTTGGAATACCGGATGAAAATCAACTGTTTTTAGAGGCTTTGGATCAGGTTATGCCTCGATGATTGGACGTCTTTGCATTATCGGTGTTGGGCTAATCGGTGGTTCTCTGGCACTTGCCCTTAAGGCGGCCGGGAAAGTCCGTGAAGTGGTGGGTGTGGATCACGATCAAGACAACCTCAACGAAGCCCTGAGGTTAGGCATTATTGATCGGGGCGAACAGGATCTGGTTGAAGGGGTTTTGGGGGCGGATCTCGTGGTCTTTGCTGCACCCGTTGGTGCAATGCCGCACATCTTCAAGACCCTCCAGCCGGTCTGGAATTCTGAGGTGATCTATACCGATACGGGCAGCACGAAGGGCGATGTTATCGCCAGTTTGGTAGAGGTCTTTGGGGGGGTCCCCAAAAACTTCGTCCCCGGTCATCCCATCGCAGGGGCGGAGAGATCGGGGGCAACCTCCGCCTCCTCCGACCTTTTTAAGGGCCGGCGAGTCATCTTGACGCCGATGGCCACAACGTCGCCCACAGCCCTTCAACGGGTTGAAGGGCTGTGGCACGACGTTGGTTCTTGCGTTCATGAGATGGAGGCCACGCACCATGATCAGGTTCTAGCGGCAACCAGCCATCTTCCGCACGTGCTCGCTTTCGTATTAACAGCCATGTTAGGACGACAAGATGAGAAGCAGGAAATCTTTCAGTTTGCCGCGGGTGGATTTAGAGATTTTACTCGGATTGCATCGAGTGATCCTAGGATGTGGGTCGACATTTGTTTTGCTAATCAGCAAGAAATTATTACGCTCATTGAGTCCTATCGCGATGCGCTCAGTCAAACGGCCGATTATCTTAGAAACGGCGATGCCGAGCCTTTGCTGAAACTCTTCCAAGATGCCCGCGCGGCACGCCAACGCTTTATCGATCAAGTGGAAAAATAAGCATGCATCACAATAAGGTCACTTTTCAGGTTCAACCCGGCGGCACACTTCAAGGCGAAGCCAGAGTGCCGGGCGATAAATCCATTTCCCATCGCTCGATTATGCTCGGTTCACTGGCCGAGGGGGTCACCGAGGTAACTGGCTTTCTCGAAGCCGAAGATTGTTTGTCGACCATGAAAGCGTTCAAAGCCATGGGGGTTCAGATCGAGGGCCCGACGGCGGGGAAAGTGACCATTACGGGTGTCGGCCTCCATGGCCTCCAGGCGCCGAAGGAGCCTCTCTACCTTGGGAATTCCGGCACCTCGATGCGCCTCCTTTCAGGTCTTCTGGCGGGTCAAACGTTTGACGTCATTTTGACTGGAGATGAATCCCTATCGAAGCGACCTATGAAACGAGTCACGGATCCTTTGCGTCAGATGGGTGCGACCATCGAGACGACCGATAAAGGGACCTCCCCGTTGAAGGTCCATGGTGGTTCTCCTCTGAAGGGGATTCACTATGAAATGCCGGTTGCCAGCGCCCAAGTTAAATCCTGCCTGCTACTCGCGGGTCTTTATGCGGAGGGGACCACGTCAGTTCATGAGCCAGCACCTACCAGAGATCACACCGAACGCATGTTATCGGGGTTTGGGTACCCCTTAAAGCGTCTTGGACAAACCGTTTCAGTTCAATCAGGCGGCGTCTTGAAGGGCTGTTCTATCGATGTTCCAAGTGATATCTCTTCGGCCGCTTTCTTTATGGTGGGTGCTTCTATCGCGAAGGATGCCGATGTGACCCTGCAGCATGTGGGAATGAATCCAACCCGAACGGGGGTGATCGATATTCTAAAGCTCATGGGTGCTGATATTGAGATCATCCATGCCCGTGAAGTCGGTGGTGAACCGGTGGCGGATCTTCGTATCAGATCCGCTCGCCTTAAAGGGATTGCCATTCCTGAACATTTAGTGCCGTTGGCTATTGATGAGTTTCCCGTGTTGTTCGTCGCTGCGGCATGCGCCGAAGGGAAAACGGTGCTGACGGGCGCTGAGGAATTAAGAGTCAAGGAAAGTGATCGTATTCAAGTGATGGCCGATGGGCTCAAGATCTTAGGTATCGATGCGGAGCCTACACCGGATGGCATGGTGGTTATCGGGGGATCACTCGGCATGGGTGTGGTGGAGTCCCACGGTGATCACCGGATTGCCATGGCCTTTTCGATCGCTGGCCTTCGAGCCAGCGGTCCCATCACCATTCATGATTGCGCTAATGTAAATACTTCATTTCCCACCTTCGTGACGCTGGCCCAACGCTTGGGCCTTGACGTTACTGTGCTTGAAGGACAGGCTCAATGACCGTCATCCCTCCGGTCCTTGCCATTGATGGACCCAGTGGCTCCGGCAAGGGAACAGTCAGTCGTGCGGTCGCAAAGGCATTAGGTTGGCATTTTCTCGACAGCGGAGCCATTTACCGATCCTTGGCGTTTGCCGCCATACAATCTGGGCTAAACCTCGATGATGAGTCATCCTTAGCGGATCTTGCCCTGGTCATGGAGCTCGTCTTTACTGCCGATGATCCTCCCAAGGTCATGCTTAATGGCGTCAATATCGCTGATGAGATTGGCACCGAAACGGTGGGCAATGCGGCCTCGTGTGTCGCCCAGTTAAAAGTCGTTCGTCAGGCGCTCCTTAAAAAACAGCTTAGCTTTAGAGTCTTACCCGGTTTAGTCGCCGATGGCAGGGATATGGGCTCGGTTGTGTTTCAGGATGCCCCTTTCAAGGTGTTCTTGACGGCGAGTGCCGAGGTGAGAGCTAAAAGGCGCCTTAAGCAGTTGAAGGATAAGGGACATGATGTTAATCTTAGCGGCTTGATTGTGGAAATCGAGCAGCGAGATCGTCGCGATCGTGATCGGGCTGAATCCCCACTTGTTAGGGCAGAAGGCGCCGTACTTATTGACTCATCTGATCTGCCTATTGACGAGGTCATTCGTCGGGTCATGAGCGTGGTAGAACCTGTTCTTGGTTGACCAGATCATTGGCCACCAGTCTATCTGGTGTTTTTTACATTAAAAAGTCGTCTCCTTTCCTTGTGAAGCGTGATGCATTCTGAAGATTGATATGAGCGAGAGCTTTGCTGAACTGTTTGAACAGAGTCTGGCCCAGGCCGAAATGCGTCCTGGAAGCATCATCCGTGGCATTGTGGTTGATATCGGCCCTGATGTGGTCGTGGTCAATGCGGGCCTCAAGTCTGAAGGTGTGGTGCCAAAGTGGCAGTTCCTAGATGCTGACGGACAGATTGAAGTCAGTATCGGTGACACGGTTGAATGTACCCTTGAGCTGCTGGAAGACGGCCTGGGTGCAACTCTTTTATCCCGTGACAAGGCAAAGCGACTCAAGGCTTGGACCGATCTCGAAGAAGCCCATGAGCAGAACGAAACCGTTGTGGGTCGCCTAACCGGTAAGGTTCGTGGTGGCTTCACCGTCGCTATTGGTGCTCTGAGAGCCTTCCTGCCAGGATCTCTTGTCGATGTTCGGCCGGTTCGTGATACCGCTTACCTTGAAGGTCGCGATCTCGAATTCAAGGTCATTAAAATCGATCAAAAGCGCAATAACGTGGTGTTATCCCGTCGTGCGGTGGTTGAATCAGAATTTAGTGCCGAGAAGGAAGCGCTCCTTGAGAATCTCAAGGAAGGTGCGATTGTCACCGGTGTGGTTAAGAATCTCACTGACTACGGTGCCTTTATTGATCTCGGTGGGGTTGATGGCTTGCTGCATATCACCGATATGGCTTGGAAGCGGGTTCGTCATCCTTCAGAGGCTGTTGAAATTGGCCAGGAAATCCAGGTCAAGGTACTCAAGTACGATCAAGAAAAGAATCGTGTCTCTCTCGGCCTTAAGCAGTTGGGCGAAGATCCATGGCTCAATATCGCTCGTCGTTACCCTGCGACAACCCGTCTCTTCGGTAAGGTCAGTAACCTCACCGATTACGGCTGTTTTGTTGAGCTTGAAGAGGGCGTTGAAGGTTTGGTCCACGTCTCTGAAATGGATTGGACGAACAAGAACGTCAATCCATCGAAGCTGGTTCAATTGGGCGATGAATGTGAAGTCATGGTCCTTGATATCGACGAAGAGCGTCGCCGTATTTCACTCGGCATGAAGCAGTGCAAGACCAATCCTTGGGACGAATTTGGGACGACCCATAACAAGGGTGACAAGATCAGTGGGACCATCAAATCGATCACTGATTTCGGGGTCTTTATTGGACTTGATGGCAATATCGATGGCTTGGTCCATCTTTCAGATATCTCTTGGAACGTTGCAGGCGAAGAAGCCATTCGCAATTACAAGAAGGGTGATGAGGTTGAAACCGTTATTCTCGCCATCGATCCTGAGCGTGAGCGGATCTCACTCGGTATCAAACAGCTGGAGCAGGATCCCTTCCAGAACTATCTCGCGACTCACGAAAAAGGCGATTTGGTCAATGGTGTCGTCAAGGAAGTGGATGCAAAGGGTGCTGTTATCACGTTGGCTGATAGCGTTGAAGGTTACCTCCGTGCTTCAGAATTGTCCCGCGATCGTATTGAAGATGCGCGCACTCAATTGAATGTGGGCGACGAAATCGAAGCCAAGTTTATGGGCGTCGATAAGAAGAGTAAGTCGATTACACTCTCTATCAAGGCAAAGGATCAGGCCGATGAAGTGGAAGCCATGAAGGGCTACACGCAAGCCGCTTCTTCAGCCATGCCGACCCTTGGAGATATCTTCAAGGAGCAGATGGAAAACAAGTAATCCTTGGAGTCCCTGGTGCATCGCTTTGGCCAGGGACCTAATGGTGTGATCATGACTAAGTCCGATCTCATTCAGATCCTGAGTGCCCGATTTCAACATTTACCTGCCCGCGACATTGAGGCCGCGGTCAAGGGAGTGGTCGAACATATGGTCGAGACCCTTTCAGAAGGTGGTCGTATTGAAATCAGAGGATTTGGCAGTTTCTCTGTGCGTTTTAGGGCGCCCAGAATCGGCCGTAATCCGAAAACAGGGACCAAGGTAGAACTTGATTCCAAATACGTTCCTCACTTCAAGCCTGGTAAAGATCTCAAAGACAAGGTCAACCAACGCTGAACGGGCTGTCACATCAGAGACGCTGATCAAAAAGGTCATGCCTATCTCCCTTTTGGGGGGGTGGCATGGCTTTTTTTTTGCCAAATGGGCATCATGCATAGTGAAGGTCCTAGATCAATGGGTTGACCTATTGATGCCAAGGGCATGACATCCAATTCGTTCACCCACGTGGCATCGTTGCATGCAGGTTCAGGCCTTAATCGCACTCCTTCTTCCTCTAGCTGCTGCCTCAGGGTGGTATACGGCTCGAAGACACTATCAGCGAAAATTCCTTGAGGAACACGTCCATCCGTTGACCCAGGCTTATCGTCGAGGTCTCAATTACCTTCTCGATGATAAGACCGATAAAGCGATTGCCGCAGTCGGGCAGATCTTAGAGCAGGATGACGAGTCTCTTGAGGTCCAAATCGCATTTGGTAATCTTTTTAGGCGTCGTGGAGAGGTCGAGCGGGCAATTGAGATCCATACGAGGCTCAGAGCCACGGTCGGGTTGACGGAGTCTCAGCGGGCGCGTGCTGATTTCGAACTCGCTCTTGATTATCTCCGCGCTGGGTTATACGACCGATCTGAATCCCTGTTTCTTTCTCTGGTCGAATCCAAAACCCATGGTAAACCGGCCTTACAGCAGCTCTTATTGATCTATCAGCAACAAAAGGAATGGCAAAAGGCGATCGATTGCATTATTCCTCTTCGTCGCGTGATGAAGCCCAAACACGGCGAGACCGCGGCTCATTTTTATTGCGAATTGGCCGAGGAGGCGATGAATTTTCATCGCCTAAAGGATGCCAGAGATTATCTCGCTCAAGCGCTAAAAGATGACGCACACTCTGTCAGAGCAACGATAGCCAAAGGCCGTCTTGAACTTGGTAATGGCGAATATCGTCAAGCTTTTGAAAGTTTCCAGAGTCTTGAAGGGCAAAATCCCATTTACCTCTCTGTCGTGCTGCCGCACATCCGGCTGTGTTCAGAACGTTTGGGCCAAGAGCGGGAGTTAATGGACTACCTTGACGCTCTCTATCAAAGTTACGGGTTGGTTTCAGCCGCTGTTGAATGCGCTATCAGGTTGCGCCAACGCGATGGGATTGCTGCTGCCATCGACTACTTGATCCCTATCCTTGAAAAAACACCAGACTCTCTTGCCATCAGCCATGCACTCTCTATGCTCTCGGAAGATCATCATCATGGCTCCCAAAAAATGCGTCGTCTGAGCGCTTTGCTCAAAGATATGATGGAAGGCGGCCAGCAGTTTTGCTGTGAACACTGTGGCTTTGGTTCATCCCAGATCTATTGGCGTTGCCCCTCCTGTCAATACTGGGGATCAGTGAGGCCGACAGGCCCTTTTTCAGCCCTCGATGTGCAGGAGGATGATTCCCAAAAGCCCCGATAATGACTTTTCATTAGGATCTTCGAGCGCTAGCATAGGGGACTTAAGTTTCTTTCGATCATTAATAACAAAGGCTTCTAGAAGAAGACAACGTCATGAAAAAAACCGTTACAAAAGCCGTCTTTCCTGTGGCAGGTCTTGGCACCCGCTTTCTACCAGCAACTAAGGCCAGCCCCAAGGAAATGCTGCCGATTGTCGATAAACCTCTCATCCAGTATGCCGTCGAAGAGGCGGTTGCTGCAGGTATTGATACCCTTGTTTTTGTCACCAGTCGAACCAAAAGAACCATCGAAGATCACTTCGACAAGGCCTATGAATTGGAGACTGAACTCGCCTTGAGAGGGAAGACGGATGTCCTTCAAAGCCTTCAAAGTATCCTTCCCTCTCATGTGACCTGTGTTTACATTCGTCAAGCCGAGGCTTTGGGCTTAGGACACGCCGTCAACTGTGCTGCCAATGTGATTGGTGATGAACCTTTTGCGGTTATTCTTGCGGACGATATGGTCGATGATGGGAATCGTGGCTGCATGAAGCAGATGGTTGACATCTATAACGAATGGCAATGTTCCGTTCTCGGCACAGAGCCTGTGGATCCCTCTGAAACAGGGAGTTATGGCATCGTTAAGGCTGATCCGATTCGTCCAGGGCTTGCTAAACTCAACGCCATTGTAGAAAAGCCAAAGCCTGAAGTCGCCCCCTCGAATCAGGCCGTGGTCGGCCGTTACATCCTAACACCGGGTATTTTCCAACGTTTAGATAACGTGACTCGTGGTGCCGGTGGGGAAATCCAATTGACCGATGCGATCGCACTGCTCATGAACGATGAGCCGGTTTTATCTTACGAATTTGAAGGTAAACGCTATGACTGCGGGTCAAAGCTTGGATATTTGACGGCAACAGTGGAGCAGGCACTGAAGCATCCCGAGGTCAGTGACGCCTTTAGAGCCTACCTGAAGACCCTGTCGATTTAATCGATGAATCCAAAGTCGCCCTGAAGACTTGATCCCAGGGCGGCTCAAGAGGTCTTCTAGGAGAGAGCCTTGGTTAATCGTTCCATCGCTTTTTCAAGATGACTCATGCTCGTCGCGATGGACAGGCGAATGTGTCCCGGTGCACCGAACGCGGATCCTGGAACCACTGCAACGCCGCCTTTTTCAATCAGATACTCTGAAAGTTCAAGGTCGTTCTCGATGCCATGAAGGCGATTGATGGCTTCCTGCATGTCGGGGAGCACATAAAAAGTGCCATCTGTGGTGAGACAATCTACCCCAGGGATACGATTCAAGGCGCTGACGACAAAGTCATGCCGCTCTTTGAAGGCTTTCAACATGTCCTTGATGAAACCTTGATCACCATTCAGTGCCGCTTCCGCAGCCACCTGTGAGATCGAGGTCGGATTCGAGGTACTTTGAGATTGGATGTTGGTCATGGCTTCAATCAACCAACGAGGCCCCGCGGCATACCCAATTCGCCACCCAGTCATTGAATAGGCTTTCGAGACGCCATTGAGCACCATCGTGCGTTCAACGAAATCTGGATTCGCATTCAGAATATTTACAAAGTGGCCTGAATCCCAAAGGATGTGTTCATACATGTCATCGGTTGCAATCAGGATATCTGGGTGTCGCCGGAGCACGTCACCAAGCGCTTTCAATTCCTTTTCGTTGTAAGCCATCCCGCTGGGGTTTGATGGGCTATTGATGACGAATAGTTTGGTCTTTGAAGAAATGGCTGCTTCAAGTTGGCTCGGTGTGATTTTGAAGTGTTGTGATTGCGGCGCATGGATGATGACGGGAACCGCATCGGCCAAAAGCACCATGTCCGGATAGGATACCCAGTAGGGCGCTGGGATGATGACTTCATCCCCTGGATTCAAAAAGGCCTGCGCTAGATTGAAAAAGCTTTGTTTGCCCCCACAAGAGACGAGAACCTGTTGCGGGGTATAGTCAAAGCCATTTTCACGTTTGAACTTATCAACGATCGCTTTCTTGAGTCCCGGGGTTCCATCGACGGCGGTATATTTGGTGAAACCGGACTGTATAGCCTTGATGGCCGCATCCTTGATGTGGTCGGGTGTATCAAAATCAGGCTCTCCCGCACCGAGACCGATGATATCCATCCCTTGGGCCCGCATAGCCGCAGCCCGAGCTGTGACGGCGAGAGTGGGTGAAGGCTTAATGGATTGCACACGGTTTGACAGTAACTTGTTCATGGGCTCTGTGGTATGACGACTAGAGGGAGTGATGAGGGTGATTTAAGAAATGCCCCAAAAAAACCTTTGCTTTGGTGGCCTGCTTGAACGCCTCTACCCCGAAAGGGACGATGGACCTTGGGATCATTGAATCATTTTAACAAAGAAGTTTCAGACAGGATGTGATGGATACTGAACTCGCCGAATATCAGCGACATAACCCCCAGAAAGGGAAGCCCTTCAGCTTGAAGAAGCTCTTTGAACCAGCGGGTGATCAGCCCGCGGCGATTCAGCAGTTGATCGAAGGGCTTCAGGATGGTTTGGTTCATCAGACCCTGCTTGGGGTGACCGGTTCAGGCAAGACATTCACCATTGCCAACGTGATCGATCAGGAGCAGCGACCAACGCTTATCCTGGCTCCCAACAAGACGCTTGCTGCTCAGCTTTATGGCGAAATGAAGGATTTCTTTCCGGATAATGCCGTGGAATATTTTGTTTCTTACTACGATTATTATCAGCCAGAAGCGTACGTTCCTTCTTCAGATACCTATATCCAAAAAGATGCCTCCCTGAATGAACACATTGAACAGATGCGCCTTTCTGCGACTAAGGCCCTGATCGAACGCCGAGATACGATCATTGTTGCGACCGTTTCATCTATTTATGGCCTTGGAGAACCCGCGTCTTATTTTAGTATGGTGCTTCACTTGGTCCGTGGTGACTTGATTAGCCAACGAACACTCCTCCGCCGCTTGACTGAGCTTCAGTACACCCGCAACGATATCGAGCTGAGACGAACCACTTACCGTGTGATGGGTGAGGTGATTGATGTCTTTCCGGCTGAATCTGATCGCGAAGCCTTGAGGATTGAGCTGTTTGATGACGAAATCGAAAGGCTCTCTTTATTCGATCCTTTAACAGGTGAGATTCTTCATCGAATTGCTCGTTACACGGTCTACCCCAAGACCCACTACGTCACCCCCCGTGAGCGCATTCTTGAGGCCATTGATCAGATCAAGGTAGATCTTCGACTGCGGCTCAATGAACTTCGTGATGAACATAAACTCGTCGAAGCGCAGCGGCTTGAACAGCGAACCTTGTTTGATCTCGAGATCATGTTGGAGGTAGGTTACTGTTCCGGCATTGAAAACTATTCGCGATATCTATCCGCTCGAGCGCCAGGAGAGGCGCCCCCGACACTGTTTGATTACCTTCCTGATAACGCGTTGCTGGTCGTCGATGAAAGTCACGTCACGATTCCTCAGCTTGGAGCGATGTATAAGGGGGATCGATCGAGGAAAGAGACCTTGGTCAATTATGGTTTTCGCTTGCCCTCTGCGCTGGATAATCGCCCGCTTCAATTTGAGGAATTTGAAGCGCGATCACCTCAACGTCTTTATATATCAGCGACACCAGGACCTTACGAGCTGTCCCATTCAGGGGCCATTGTGGAGCAAGTCGTTAGACCCACAGGGCTCTTAGATCCCTTGGTTGAGATTCGTCCGGTCGCTTCACAGGTGGAAGATCTTCTTCGGGAAATTAAGATACGAACAAGCCTTAACGAGAGGGTTCTTGTCACGACCCTCACCAAACGGATGGCTGAGGATCTGACGGAATATCTTTACGAGCGGAATATTAGCGTTCGTTACCTCCATTCCGATGTTGAAACGGTGGAGCGGGTTGAAATTATTCGGGATCTAAGACTTGGGAAATTTGATGTGCTGGTCGGCATTAACCTCCTTCGCGAGGGGCTCGATCTTCCTGAGGTGTCACTTGTGGCCATTCTCGATGCCGATAAGGAAGGATTTCTCCGCTCTACCTCATCGTTGATTCAAACCATAGGGCGGGCAGCAAGAAATCTTCGTGGCAGAGCGATCTTATATGCAGACAAAATCACCGGTTCAATACAGCGGGCATTGGATGAAACAGATCGCCGCAGAGCAAAGCAAGAGGCCTATAACCTCGAAATGGGCCAATTGCCCCGAGGGATTATCAAGGCAGTCACCGATATTTTAGAGGTTCCGATCCCAGGGGCTGGATCAGCCTCGACAGGACGCCGTGGTAAGAAGACTGAAACAGCCCCTTCAGCCCCTCTGCAACCGCGGTCAACGGAAGAAGCTATGAAAGTCATTCGGCAGTTGGAGGATCGCATGTATGCCGCATCCAGGGAGTTGGAGTTCGAGGAGGCTGCAAGGCTCCGTGATGAGATTCAACAGATCAGAAACCTTCCAGGCATTCTTTAAATCAGTTGGTTGTGCTGAACCTTATGGAAGAAGGCCATAAGCCCAACTTAAAAAATAGTCTATTCCATGAACAGAGCATTCAAAGCCATGAAGCGTTCTACCGTTTGAATACCTCTCCTGTCATAATGAAATGATGTCGGCTCCTAACAATGAGGGGAGGACGCTTTGATTGATAGGGGAGTCGATTCTTGGTCACAACAACGCAAATCCCGCGGGTTATTCATCATGCGCTGATGCTCAACCTTCATCAGCCGCATGGCAATCTAGAGACACTCCTCCATGAAAAACCCTCGGAGGCGAGGGACATTCTGTACGCGTACGACCGTATTTCAAGGTCTCTGTGGCCTCATGAGGATGTCGCGAAGATTCACCTAACGCTCTCTGGAAGCCTCCTTCAAACCTTATCGTGCCCCTCGTTCCAGGAGGCTGTCTATGGCATCGTAGATTGTGGTTCCCTGCTTTGGCATCTACAGAACGAAAAAATTATTCATATCCTTGGTACGGCGTTTTACCATCCTATCCTCCCCCTGATTCCAGAGACTGACTGGGAGGCGCAGATCTATCGCTGGCAACTGATGGCGCGCCACCTTTTCTGGCGTGAGAGCTATCCGGGGTTTTGGCCCCCTGAATTAGGGTTCTCGATGGAGATGATTCCCTATTTAGCTCGGATGGGTTATCGCTACGTGGTGGTGGATAGCGATCAGATCGTTCCATTGACCGAGATGAATGATGCCGATCGCGCATTTAGCCCTCATTTGGCCCGATTCAACGAGTCGTCTATTGTGGTTATCCCGCGTGATCGATCTTTGTCTGAAGCGCTTTCGGCTGGAATGAGCTATCGTGATTTTGAAGCGGAGGTCATCTTAAGAACCAGGAACTGTCAGGGTCAGCCCCTGGTGATGACCGCCTGTGATGCCGAAAATGGGGCCTGGTTCAGAAACACTCATGCCACGGACAACTTTTGGGGGGCTTTCTATGAGCCTCTTTTGTTGGCCGCAAAGGCATCGGGCCCTATTCAGCC
The DNA here is from genome assembly GCA_009922685.1 of Gammaproteobacteria bacterium. Classification (GTDB taxonomy): domain Bacteria; phylum Pseudomonadota; class Gammaproteobacteria; order Methylococcales; family Methylococcaceae; genus UBA6136. Next base: position 68,350 of record RFVA01000004.1, read on the forward strand.
GATCCACCTCCATGAAGTCCTCGATCAAGACGCGCCATTTGGGGAAGTGGAGGTGACGTCTGGCTCCTGGAACATCGACGCCAAAGAGGGCTCGGGGTTTGGGCGTTG
>RFVA01000031.1 GCA_009922685.1 Gammaproteobacteria bacterium
AATCATCATCATAAGTTCCTATCCTCATAGCGGCCGCACTCGTTTTTTTAAGCCCGACCTTCGTTCGAGAAAAACAGTTGATATTTCATTGTGAGATGCAGATGAATGAGCCTCTAAACGTCAGTTCAAATATCCGGGTCACTCCTTGAAACCCCTCATCGGATCGAAGGTTTCTTATTTTGGCTAAGGCTCTGTCGTCTTGGCTTGTGGTATCCGACCTCGACAACACGCTTCTTTGCACACCTTCTGATGCAGAAGAAGCTGGACGCGTTATTCGTGAATTGAGGAGTCAAGGATTGAGGACTATCCTGGCTTCCAGCAAGACCTTCTCCGAGATGGTCCAGCTCCATAAGGACGCGGGATTGACCCCGTCTCATTTTATCTTTGAGAATGGTTGTGGGATTGGATGCCCGCTTCTGGACTTGGGTCCTCAGTTGGGAATAAAACCCGTCTTTGAACAAGATGGCTTTGGCGCGGTCCTTCTTGGAGCCGCTCTGGAGTTTGCGATCAAAGTTCTCCTCACACAAAGAGAGAAGGATGGCTTGAATTTCTCATTGATGGGCGAACTGGACTCGGAAGAACTGACTCGGTTGACCGGACTCGATGCTGAGGCGGGTCTTCAAGCACTTCAGAGGCTATCATCGGTGCCCATTCTATGGCGCGATACGCCTGAACATCTAAAGGAACTCATGGTGAAACTATCCAGCAAAGGACTCACCGTTGTCTCGGGGGGCACTTTCCTCCATGTCGCACCGCCATGCGACAAGTATTCTGCACTGATAAAGATTCTGGAATGGCAGAATGCGTGTCGGAGTTCTATGAGTATTTTGGCTTGTGGAGACAGCGAAAATGATTTGTCGCTCCTTAGAAACGCAGATCTCGCCCTTTTATTTTCGGCGAGCACTGAGAGTCCGCTCATCCCTCAAATACAAAGGCCCATTGATGCCATGACTCCCGTGAATGCCCATCCTACGAAGTTAGCCCCCATCATTATTGAAGGGGCAGGGCCTTCCATATGGCGCCGATCTGTGGAGTCGGCCATGAGGAGCCAACACGTTTGGCTCACACCATGAGTGATTTTTTTCAAAACGGCATTGTGACAACGCTGCATGACTTGGGCGGCCGCCAGAGTTTTGATCTCGAGCAAGAAGTCGCACGTTATGCCGAGCATCAGCCGATAACGCTGGTTTTGCCTTGCCTCGTCTCGGAGCTCGAGGGCGCGGCGATTGGACCCATCATCGACACGCTAGCCACCATTTCCTATATCGATCACATCATCATTGGTCTTGATCGCGCCGATCAAAGCGGCTATGCAAAGGCTTTGCGGATGTTTGCAAGGCAAGGAAAGGGGCAAAACCTTTGGATTTGTTTTGGCTTGTTGCAAGCGAGATCGACGAAAGGCGTTGTCGCCATCCATGACTGCGACATCCTTAATTACCGTTCGAGGCTGCTCGCCCGTTTGGTCTATCCCTTGGTGAAACCAGCAACGAGCTATGTCTTCGCCAAGGGGTATTACGCCAGAGTTAGCGAACATGTTCTTTATGGCAGGGTCAGTCGGCTTTTCGTCACGCCGCTTTTACGCGCACTGAAGCGCTCCCTGGCACCGAGTCGATATCTCGATTATCTCGACAGTTTTCGGTATCCATTGGCTGGGGAATGTGCCATGCATGTGGATGTGGCTCGTCGACTGCATCTGACCATGGACTGGGGGCTTGAAATCGGAACCCTCTCTGAGGTTTTCCGCGATCACTCGACACGGCAAATCTGTCAGGTTGATATAGCCGATACCTATGACCACAAACACCAGTCACTCGGTCAGTCATCCAAGGATACAGGCCTGAATCGCATGGCGAGGGACATCGCGCTTAGCGTTTTGCAGGGGCTTGCGGCACAAGGGCAAATTCTTGATAAAGGTCACCTTCGGACGGTGGTGACCGCTTACCAACGGATTGTTCTTGATCTCATGGAGTCCTACGAGAATGATGCGGCCATCAATGGTCTGATGATCGACCGCGGGGGGGAGTTATCGGCGGCGTCAGTCTTTGCGGCGGCCCTTCACGAGGCGGGGAGGCGATTTGTTGAAGAGGACTGTTATCGTCCTTTGACGCCCCTTTGGGATGAGGTTATGAGAAGTTATCCGGATATCTTGTCCCGATTGGCATTCCTAGTGACTGAAGATAAAGCGGAGTTTGGAGCATGACACCAGAGGATTTTCCGGCGATGCCAGTTGCCACGAGGCCATTATTACTTGGGGTCATTAATCTTTCCCCTGAATCGATGGTGGTCGATTCGATTGCACAAACGGACAGCGAGATTCTTGAACGAGCAGCATGGTTAAAAGCCCAAGGCTGCAGCATCATCGATCTTGGCGCTCGCTCCATTACGCACGATGCCCCCGAGGTCTGTGATAGTGTGGAGCAGCAACGCCTCGCCGGACCCCTTCGTCTTTTGGTCGAGAACGGCTATCGAGTCTCTGTGGATACCTGGAGCTCTGATACTGTTTTGGCCGCACTTTCAGGGGGGGCATCCGTGATCAATTTCACGGGGGCGACGATTTCCCCTGTGGCTCTCGCGGCCATCGCAAAGGCCAAGGCCACGCTCATTCTTACCTACATGCCCTATGGGGATGCCTATCACATGAGGCAGGCCGAGCCTATTCCGTATCGCATCAAGCACATTCTTGATCACTTGGCACCTCGGGTTGATGAAGCACGCAAAGCCGGTGTTGGGGAAGTCATCATTGATCCCAACCTTGGGATCATTCATCCCTCTGTTGGAGACTATGGGAAGGTTGAGCTGCAAAATGGTGTCCTGTGGCATCTCTATCGGCTCAGAGCCCTTGGTTGCCCCATCCTGTTGTATGCGGCCCGAAAGCCCGAGTTTCTTGGACGCATCCTCTTCGCTTCGAACGTACTTCATGCAAACCCTGAGTACATTCGCACGCATCACCCCGATATCCTCAATCAGCTGATGGCTGCGGACACGAATGAATCTACAGATTGAGTGTCCTCTTCAAGGACGTGTAGCGTTAGTCACCGGGGCCGCGCAAAGAACGGGGCGCAGCATTGCGCTGGCGCTCGCGGCGGCCGGTGCCGATCTCGTGGTTCACTATCACCGGAGTCAAGAGGCGGCGCTTGAAGTCGCAGAAGAGATCACCTTGATGGGGAGAAGAGCCGAAACGATGAGCGTCGACCTCAATGATGCGGAGGCCACGTCTGAAGCGTTTCAGGCCATGACCCTTCGTTTAGGTCGGCTGGATATTCTCGTCAATAACGCTTCGGGCATTCTCTGGAAAAGTCTTTCCGAGACCACCATTCCAGAGTGGCATCAGGGGATCGATGAAACACTTCACATCACCTATCACGCCTGCCAGGCCGCACTGCCTTTTCTGAGGCAAAGCGGCCAAGGGCGCATCATCAACCTCATCGATGTCGATGCGGATGCGCTTTCGGCCGTGCCCAAGCTGACCCCCTACAAGATAGGAAAAACCGGGGTCCTCATGTTGACGCGGACATTGGCTGTCACTGAGGCCCCATATGGCGTGACCGTGAATGGAGTGTCCCCAGGGACACTCGACAATTCCGAGCGCAAGCCATCCCTTGCTATGATCCCTGCCGGCCGATACGGAACGTCTGAGGAGGTGGCTAGGGCAGTCGTTTTCCTTGCCCATCCAGAGTCAGGTTACATTACTGGAAGTAATCTGAAGGTATCTGGCGGCTATCTGATCTAATGGCCTTGATTATCTTGGTTTAATGAGATTCAGCAGTTCTCGCCGTGCACTGATTTCCTCACGGAATAGACCGTGCATGGAGGATGTGGTCATGACCGAGTTTTGCTTCTCCACACCGCGCATCATCATGCAAAGGTGTTTACATTCCATGACAACGGCAACACCGGTGGGATTAATCGCGGCCTCAAGAGCGGAAGCGATCTGGTGGGTCAAACGCTCCTGAATCTGCAATCGACGGGCATACATATCCACGATCCGAGCGACTTTTGAAAGGCCGATGACCTTGTCTGAAGGAATGTAGGCTACGTGGCATTTGCCGATGAAGGGGAGGAGATGGTGCTCGCAAAGGGAATAGACCTCGATATCCTTGACAATGACCATGTCATGAGTGTCTGACTCGAAGATCGCACCATTCAGGATCTCATCGAGGTTCTTGTCATAACCGTTATTCAGGAACCTAAAGGCTTTGGCTGCGCGCTTTGGCGTATCTAGGAGGCCCTCACGAGTCACGTCCTCGCCAATGCCCTTCATGATGTCGCTAAAGAGATCCGCTAACTTGTCGTTATTCATCCTGTGATCCAGTCGATCAAGAAACCGTTGCATCTTATCAGGGTGAAGCGGGCGGTGCTTTTTAGATGTTCATCTGATAAAGGGCGAGGTGATGGCTTCCCTCAATGGCCCATCGACTTCTTCACTCCCAGGGAGCTTATGCTTTAGGAAAGTCGGCATCCGTACCCTCATCTTCAATCGCTTGAGGGCTAGGATCTTCATTCAGATGAGGGTCAGGGTCGGGTTCCGTGGTGGGTGAATGATGGCCATAATTTTCAACCGCACCATTCACAATCTGACTACTGGGTATCGTCACTAGGGACCCTGTCTTGGTCTTCAGTCTGATACTCCTAAAGCCAACATCTTCGACAATGCCCGAATGGTTCGAGACATGGACACAATCACCAATTGAAAAGGGTTTTTCAAACATGATGATGAGGGACCCTAGGAGGTTTGCCAGTGTTTGCTGCGCCGCCAAGGCAAAGGCCAAGCCGCCGACCCCAAGACTCGCTATGACTGAATAAGTCGGAAGACCGATTTGTTCGCCACCGGTGATGATGATTGAGATCACCGCAGCAATGGTCACTAAGCGCGCAACAAAGCGGATGACCTGACCATCAATACTCGTTGTTTTTATCCTTTCTGAGATGATAATGGTTTCGGCGACAGTCTCACCGAACGACCAAGTCAACCACGTAATACAAAGATAGAAAACAGTCCATGAGGCCGTATTAAAGAAATAATAAAGAGAATCTGAGACGTGGATGACGTCAATCGCTATCTTTGAAAAGAGGAGGGTGGTTATCACAAATCCTAATGGCCTTAGGAGTGCCCGCCAAAGCGATGGAATCGTATCCGGATCATTGCTGTTGTTCCTTGTCCCACTGAGCCAGTTAAAGAGGAAGATAAAAAGGTAGCTCAACACCACAAGGATCATGATGGCAATCCAGCGCCAGAGAGGTTGCTTAAATAGAATGTATCGGGTTAAAAAATTTTCGCCAAGAATGAGGTGAGGTGGTAAGTAGTTTCTTAATAAAAGAGCTATGCCTGTGGGTAATCGACTACGCTCTTTATACCAATTCTCAGTCATCGTCATTTTATAAGGAAGATCCTTAATTTTATCGTAAAACTCGGGGACTCGCTCGATGGTCTCCGCAGTGAATACATATTCACCCATACGATCGCCGGAATCAATCCGAGCAATCGTGATTTCAGTATTGGGTATCGTCCATCGCTTGAGCTCCAACGAGGCCATCATTGTAGCATCGGGGATCTCCGAATCCGGTGGAATATCGACACGATCTAGAACCTCCTTCAACTGTATGAAAGTTTTTTTTGAAGCCTCTGCAAGCATCGCCGGTGGTATTTTGGAAAAATCTAAGGCGCGGCCGGTTTGTTTCCCGAGTACAATAGCTTTTTCTATGGCCTTAAAATCTTCATCGGTAAAAGGTTGCTTGTTGTTGATATGCTCTTTAATCGGTTCAAAGGCCATTTTATAGGCTTCCGTGGAACCCTTTATGAAGCCTTTAAGTGTCGATCTTGGACTGGATGTATCAATGGGTTTAAGAGGATGAGCATCATCGGCATAGGCTGTCATTTGAAGGCCGGATACAAATACGATGATAGTCAATGTCTTCAATAGCCTTCCCATGGACATATGAGGCGAATATCGGATGGCGCGCATATCTTTTCCTTGATGTTCTACTCGGTTATTAAGAGTAAAGCGATGGATTCAACGAACCGGGACCGTCAGGACCGGTGCAGGGAATTTAGAGGCACCCGCCTGTAGCCTAAAAAGTTGTGTAAGGAGCATAAAGGTCGCTTTAGTTTCAAGATCACTAGGCTCAATGTAGTACCAGTGATCTAAATAAGGAACGGCCAGAAATCCATTCCGAGGTCTCCAGTCACTCTGACGAATCCTAAATATTTTTCCGGCAGGTGTTTGGGACCACTCGAAGGTATTATTTCCATTCTTTGTCACTCTGACGAGCCCTGCCTGTTCATGTTCCTGAGGCGCATCCACATTGTGTGACAGATAGAACATAATGCTCATCAGCGATCTTGATTCTATTGAAATGGTCTCTTTATTTCGAATTGAACTGTTGCCGGTGACGATATAGCTGTCTCGCTTTGGATCAAGATCTAAAAGCTGTTTAATCTCCGTTATCTCCCTCTGATACTTCTCATGATTGCGGACATGAATAATGGACTGTTTAGTGCTCTCATCGTAATGCCAAAGAATAATATGGGCGGCGCGAACCGTCTCTACTAAATCCATGAGACGCTGGAATCGATCATGACCATTGGGTGCTGTCTGCGGCATAGGGCCTGATCCCGTGGGAACGTTCTCAAGGTCATTAATGCGCTCAACACATAAGCCTAAGGTTCTTTTTGCACTCCAGCCTGAATTGGTGAGCTGAAAGATGGACTCTAAGGTAATGGGGCTCAGGAGGCTTCTGACGAAAGCCTCCCCTTGAAGGGGGGCAAAAGAGATGGTGGGCTGGGTGTAATACTCGCTGCCTGCGGTAAATTTGATGAGATCACTGGCCGAATCGGTCACCCCGAGGGCGGTTTGATCAAGACCCCCATTAAAATCAAGCTTCATCGTCGCTGCAACATTGGTCACATCGAGAAAAAAGGTGGGTTCAAAATAATGAAGCCTGACGAGATTCAGCATGAACTGTTCATTCATGCTGTCATTGATCGCCTCGTTATAGAGGGGATGGCTCCCCTTGAGGCTATCCGGCCCAAAGGAATTGCAACTGGTCAATAAAAGATTGAACGACAGGAGGAGGAGAGATGGACGCATAAATTCTAGAAGCCGATGACGATGCCTGATGTTGGGCGTTAAATTCACTGGGTATCAAAGAGGGATGATGGAGTTCCGGTGCCCTTTAATGAGACAACCATAGCGCCTCATGGTCAATGCCCTCCAATGAGATCTTGAATCAAACGACCTTAATTTAGCGCGCTATGGGGTGATTTTTCGGGGGCCTCGGGGCTGACTTCTCCCGAGACTGGGATCAAATGGCCTTGACCATACATGCACTGAAGATAATAAATGTCGAAGTGCAATTGACCTTCACCAAGACTCTGGGGTTGATGAGGAGCGGCTAGCAATTGACTGTGGGCGAGCTTTCTGCAGCTCGCATCATCTTTTTGAAACTGCTGTTGATCTTTGTGTTGGCCAGGGAGCACCAGCGCACTCGGGCCACTTGGGACCGTTGAGCAAGCGCTTAAGGAGAGCGTGGTCAGAAGTAACAGCGTCGATGGCTTCACAAGGGCTCCTGGTGGACAGTGATGATGGGGTCTTTCATAGGATCATGATAGGGGGTTATCGGCGACCTACAAAGCCGCGGTTCTCAAATCCACCCCCATAAAAGCGGTGCTCTCCAAATTCATTGCGGTACATGTAAGCGCCTGAATGCATGCCTCCATAGTAGCCACCATACCCCATGCCATAATAGGGATGATATCCGTAGCCCATATAGCCTGGGCCATAGCCATAACCTTGTTCTGCACAGGACGTCAGTAAAAGGCACGATAATAGGATAAAGCAGTTCGTTTTCATCGTTTTAGCTAATGGCCAGAACGATCTTTCCGACATGGCTCTGGCTTTCAAGATGCTTGAAGGCTTCGACCATCTCCTCAAGGGGATAAGTGCGATCTAAAACCGGGCGGAGATCATTCGCCTCAATAGCCCGAATCATATCCTGCTGCTGGGAGCGATTTCCAACCAGGACCCCTTGGAGCCTCAGTTGCTTGAGAAGGGCAGGGATGAAAGAGAGTTCGCCATGGATCCCCGTCAGAATCCCAATCAGAGCAATATGCCCCCCGACGCGGGCAGCGGTCATGGATTCACGGAGTGTCAATGGACCCCCGACATCAAGGATATGGTCTGCACCAAGGCCGTTCGTTAGATCAAGGACGGCGGAACCCCAATTTGGCGTGCGCTGATAGTTGATGACATGGTCTGCCCCCATCGCCTTCAGTCGCTCAAGCTTTTCTTCACTCGATGATGTGGCGATAACCATGGCACCCAGGAGCTTGGCGAATTGGAGGGCAAAGATGGAGACGCCGCCGGTTCCTTGAATGACCACCGTCGCGCCGGGTTTTAGATGATCATCGACCATCAATGATTTCCATGCGGTGAGCGCCGCGGTGGGGAGTGTTGCGGCTTCAAGATGGGTCCAGTTTCGTGGGGCGTGGGTAAAGGCGGTGGCGGGGCCAGTAACGAGGGATCGGGCATACCCATCGATACCATCCCCTGGGACCTGGCTAAAGCCATCGACGGTCGGCTCTCCTGCGAGCCAGTCTGGAAAGAACGTACTAACGACCCGGTCGCCCACTTTGAATTCGGTCACATGACGGCCCCGATCAACCACTTCGCCAGCCCCATCGGCCATCGGGATTCGGGGCTCAGCCGGCCCCCAGAGTCCACTGACGACGGCGAAATCATGGTAGTTAAGGGAGTTGGCGTAGAGTTTGACGGTGATGTCATGAGGACCCGGTGGCACTGCGGGCCGGGTCCCTAAGGCCACCTGGTGATAACCGCCACCAGCACCGACAATCATGGCTTGGTATTCCATCGATAGGGTTCTCCAGATCATAAGGGGGAATGCCATCGGGTGATGGCGAGATCACGCTTCACACGAGGAAGGGAATGACCTCTATTATGCGCTCTTGGCTATCTCCTAGCCCAACCCCCCTTTGTTTTTTGTCAATGGATTGAGACAGCCACCATGTCACCTAAACAAATTGTGATGGATTCTGATCTTTGCCTCTATCTTGAAGCCGTTTCCCTTCGAGAGCGCCCGCTGCAGAAGGCGCTTCGTGAGGAGACCCTCAAACTCCCAGAGGCGATCATGCAGATCACCCCGGTTCAAGGTCAGTTCATGGGTCTTTTGGTTAAGCTCATGGGGGCGAAGAAGATCCTTGAAATTGGCGTCTTCACAGGTTATAGCGCCCTCGCTATGCTGCTCGCGATGCCGGAAGATGGGACCCTGATGGCCTGTGATATCAACGAAAGCTATACCGACATCGCAATGCGTTATTTTGAATCTCTAGGGGTCCTCCATCAGGTCGATCTGCGTCTGGGTCCTGCCCTTGGAACCCTCGATGCTTTGATTTTAGAAGGTCTTAATGACCATTTTGATCTTTGCTTTATCGATGCGGATAAGACCCATTACCCCGATTACTATGAGCGGGCGTTAAGCTTGGTTCGACCCGGTGGTGTGATTCTTATCGACAACCTCCTTTGGAGCGGCAAAGTCATTGATCCTTCCGCGGTGGATCATGAGACCGAGGTCCTTCGCGAAATGAATCGAAGGCTTTTGAAGGACGATCGAATTGACTATAGCCTGCTGCCGATCGCAGATGGGCTGGGTATAGCCCGAAAGCGCCCATGTTGACACCATCAGAATCGCGCTGAGGATTCCTGATGCCTCCCTTTACCTCGTTTTTTACTTTTCAAAAAAACCACCGCAACAGGCTTAATCGCCTGATGGTGGTCGTAATGCTCTATGGTGTGCTTGGGGGGATTGTTCTGCCTTGGTGGGTCAAAGAGCGACTCCAAAGCGGTGTGGATCTGGTGCCTGGGTATGCTGTCACTGTCGCTCGATTGACGGTGAATCCCTTCTCGATGGCGGCAACGCTTGAAAACCTCACCTTGCGGAAGGCGAATGGCGGTCCCATTCTCGAAGTGGCTGAAGGCGTTCTCGATGTTCACCTGATGCGGTCCCTTGAGAGGGTGCGCCCTGTCTTGGAGTTGTCCTTACGTGACCCTGTTCTATTTTTGTCTATGGATCAAGATGGGCGGGTGTTATGGCCTGATCTTTTCAAGACTCAGGGGGATCATTCGACCGGACCCAGCCCACATTGGTCCTCTGTGCGCCTTGAAGGGGGACGCATCGAACTCTCCTCAGCGACAACCTTGAGCCCCCCTGAACGCATTGGCCCCATTCATCTTGAGATTCGAGATCTCGATGCCCGAGAGATCGGCCGTGGCTCCCTCCATCTTGATCTTCAAACGGCTCATCATGGTCAACTAGACCTTCAAGGATTTGTCGGTTTGAATCCCATAGGAGGGGATCTGAAGATCTCTTTGAAGGACCTTGATTTGGGGTTTTATCAAGGTTTATTGAGTGAAAACATCCCACACTGGATTCTAAAAGGACGGGTAACCGGTGACCTCGCGCTTCAATTCGATGACCTTGATAACCCCGCTGTCGATTTAAAAAGCGACAGTGTCCAATTGGATGGGTTCGAAGGGGAAATCGAAGGGGCCCCATATCGAATGGATCATTTAATGATCGAGGGGATGGATCTTGATTCAACGGCTCACTCTTTGAGACTTCAACATCTCCAAGGGGAGGGTCTTCAGAAGGGTCCTTTTGAGATTGACGGTATTGATCTTCAAGAGGCCACTGCAGATCTTGAGACGAAGACCTATCGCTGGGAATCCCTCAAAGGGTCAAACGCGGTGACGCCCTTCGTTCGACTTCATGGCCTTGAGGCAGGCCCTTTTGAATTTCAGCAACAGGAACAAGCCTTCAGCCTCGATCGACTGACCCTCTTGAGCCTTAAGAGCAAAGATCTAGAGGGAGAGAACCTGACGATTGATGGCGTCCATGGGGCCAAGGGGATGACCCCCATCCAGATCGATCGATGCACTGCTGTGGCCATCAAGGCGCCCGACATCACACTCGATCAGCCGCGTCTTGAAGATCTTCATTATCAACCTCAAGGCGAAGTTGTTTCGATCAAAAGCTTCCATGCAGCTGACGGGTTGTTGTTCGGTCATCATCTAGAGCAACCGGTCATTGAAGCGCTTGAATGGCAGGGCTCAGATCAAGCATTCAAAGCAGAGCATGTTTTCGTCCAAAGCGTCAAAGGCCAAAAGATCGAAGCCCTCGCTTCTGATTTTAAGGCTGTGGCCTATGACGTTCCAAAGGCCATAGCCATGCTTGGACATGGCGAAATAAACCATCTGAATAGTCCATGGGGCCATTTATCTTCAGGCGTCATCGATCGTCTCCTCCTCCATGTCAAAGGGCCTGAGGTTCGGTTTGGGCAGTTAGCATTAAAAGGCGCTTTGATTCAAAAATTATCCTTAAATGAAGCTCTCCTGAAGGAGGCTGAATATGTCGTTGAGGATCAGGTTTTGAGGTTTGAGGAGATGGATCTCGTTGACTTCAAGGGTGAGATCAAGACCCATGAGCAGGTCTTATCGAAGGTCCAAGAGCCAGGTTTTGGCTGGACGAGTGAACCAAGACCTCTAAAGATGGGCCACGTCCATCTTCAAGAAGGGGCGATTGATTTTCTATGGCATCGACTTCTTTTGACCCGATTAAGTGTTGATCAGTCCATCTTTGATATTCGGAAAGTAAAGTCCGGGGGGATTCAGTTGATTGGATTTGAGAATCCCTCGATGATGCCAGCCGAGTCCATCTCTTCCTCAAAGCCATCCACGCCTTGGCGCTATACCATTGATGACATCGACGTTCGTGGGGTCGATCTTTATCTTCAGGATCTCTCCCTTGATCCTCCTGCTCGCCAACGTTTCATGGGCACTGAGTTGGTGGCTGAACATGTCTCCTCGTCAAAAGACCAAACCTTTAATTTCGCCATCAAAAGCCATCTCGGTGATAGTGGTAAATTGGAAGTTCAGGGGCGCGCGGAAATCAATCCCCCGAGAGCGAATTTTCGATTTGGTGTCGATAAACTAAGACTCCGGGCTATTGAGCCTTACTGGCGTCCTTTCACGACGCTTGAAGTGGTGAATGGTCGACTCAACCTCTGGGGTGATGTGATCCTTCGAGAACAGCGGGGATTACAAGTCGACTACAGCGGGGGTGCTGATCTTATTGGCATTGAATTAGAGGATCAGCAGCATAACCCGATCGCTTCCTGGGAATCGATGAAATTCGATGGATTGTCGATCAGTCAACAGCCCTTCCGGTTCGTTACCCGGGTGCTCACCCTCAAAAATCCTCACGCCAGCATTCAAATGAATGAACAGCGGGATTTAAATATTAATCATCTTCTTTCCTCGAGGGAACCTGCCGTCTCCGCATTATCTCCCACCGAGGGGACCCATTCCCCGAAGGCATCAAAAGACCCTCTCCCGACGGCGTCCATTGGACTCCTAAGGATCGAAAATGCAGGGGTTGATTTTAGCGATCTCTCGATTAAGCCCGGTTTTCATGTGGAGATCAAAGACCTCAATGGCACCAGCACGGGTATTTCATCGCGCGCTGACGCCATGGCATCGCTGTTGATGGAAGGTCACATCAATCTCCTGACACCCGTCAAAGTCTATGGTGAATTGGATCCCGTCGATCATGCTGAATATACCGATCTCAATCTCGCCTTTAAGGGTCTCAATCTTACGAGCTTCTCTAATTACAGTGGCCGGTTTGCAGGCTACCGAATTGAGAAGGGCAAGCTCGATATGGCCGTCCGCTACCGATTGGATCACGGCGTTCTTGATATCGAGAATCAAGCCTTGATCGATAATCTAACCCTTGGGGAGAAGGTCGATCCCGAGGCTTCGACCTGGTTAGTGGATCTCGCCCTTTCATTGCTCCAAAACAATGATGGGAAGATTGATATGAATCTCCCGATCAATGGCGATCTCACCAATCCAAATTTCAGTCTTTGGGACCTTTACCAGGATGCCTTTACCCATCTCCTCGGGAAAATGGTTCGGTCTCCTTTATCTTTGATTCCGGGGGGTAGTGAACCATCATCGATGACCCTTGAGACGATTGCTTTCACCCCCGGAGATGATGGCCTTGATGAGACGGCCCGGACCAAACTCAAGGCTGTAGCGGCTCGATTGAAGGCGACCCCAGACACCCATCTCGACATTCGACCGGTGATGGCCCCAGGTCGTGATCATCATGGGCTTGCCCAAAGGGCTTTGGAGGCTCAACTCAAGGTTGAACAGAGGATGGATTTCAGGCGCCAAGGGATTAAGCTCGGCGATCAACCCATGCCGCCCATTAGCGAAGAGGAAGCTGATCGCCTGTTCACGATCTACTTTAGGAAAAAGTATCCAACCCCCAGCGACTTTCATGGTCTTGATCTAGAGGAGGCCTCCGTTCTATCCCCTGAGATCCTTAAACAAGCCCGTGAAACAGTCCTTTCTCAGTGGTTGATTGGTGAAGTCGAGCTTCAGCGACTGGCGCTTCAAAGGGCGGAACATATTCGGGAGAACTTGGTGAAGGAAGGTGGGGTTCCCGACAGTCATCTCTACCTTCGCGATCTCGCCACCATCACCAGCGACAGCCCACCCATTGCTGCTGACCTTATTTTGAACCGAGAATAATGGGTGGTGAGCGGGAATCTTTTGGGGGCTCTTCAGTCATAAAAGGGTGTGGATTGGGCGGTGGATCGACAATGGTCCGTTTCCCTTTGGAGGCTCTTTGAGACCTTCGGCCGGTCTACAATGCGGCAACTCCCGATCCCTCGATGTTTTGTTCCAGCTACAAGGAATCCTGCCATGCTAGATCTGTTGATCGATATCCCCTTGAGTCTTCTTCTTTATACCGGAGTGGTCTTCGGGTTCCGCTTCATGCACCCCCTTCATGATCAGGCGGACCCTTTGGCCGCATCGCCGATTGCCGAATCATCAGAGAACGTCATCATCATGACTGAGGCCTTTGAGCGACCCTTCGCTCCTAAGGAAGATCTCCTCATCGGCGGCCATGTGCCCAGCGATGATGTTCTTGAACGTCATTTTCTACAGTACCTTGCCATGGTCTTTGAAGCCCTTTACCCCGCCCCTCAAGAATCCGTTCAAAGGCGTCATCATGTCCAGTGGCTCGGCCATGAAGTTTTAAAGGTGCTTGCTTCAGAGTCTGATTATGAAGACCTGATCGATCGCTATGAATCGTTGCAACACTCTGCTTTGCCTGAGGATCTTGTGGAGGAATTGTCCCTGGATACCTCAGCCTCCCTTCCAGACGCGCATTTAAAGACGAGCGAGGAACATAAAGAATTCCAGCCCTTGTTACATCTCCCTGAAGATTCGGTCCTGAGGCGTCATGTGATACACCGCCTAGTCAGCGAGGTTGAATCTTTCTTTCCTCGCCCAACAGACAGTGTGCTTCGCCGTCATTATGACCAATGGCTGAGTGCCGAATGGCATGAATGTCTTCACCCATAGGAGATTCTTCCATGTCAGCGATCAGTGATATCCAGATCACAAACATTGATGGGGCTTTAACCTCCTTGAAGGACTTCGAAGGGAAAGTGCTTCTGATCGTCAATGTGGCGTCCCGCTGTGGATTCACTCCACAGTATGAAGGGCTTGAAGCCTTATATCGCCGCTACAAGGATCAAGGGCTGGTGGTGTTGGGGTTCCCCTGTAATCAATTCGGTCAGCAAGAGCCTGGCAGTGATGACGAGATCAAGGCTTTTTGCCGGACAACCTATGACGTCACATTTCCTGTTTTTAGTCGCATTGAGGTCAATGGTGATCACACCCACCCACTCTATGCCTACCTCAAGAAGGAAGCTAAAGGCCTTTTAGGCTCGGAGGCCATTAAGTGGAATTTCACTAAGTTTTTGGTGGATAGAGAAGGTCGGGTCGTTCGGAGGTATGCTCCAACAGATACCCCTGAGAAGATTGGGCGAGATCTTGAGACTCTGTGCTTGAGCCCCTAAGGACCTGAATAATCATCCGCTAGCCAGAGGCGCTAATCCCCGTTTATCATTCCATTAGCGCCGATTTTGGCGCTCTTTTTTTAGACACCGTCTCTATTGAGGAATTCGACACCGTCATGAGCAAGATCACCATTGAACATAACCCGAGTGAAGCCCGTTTAAAAGAGCTTGGCGTCGCCAGTTGGCCCATTTGGGAGAAGGAAGTTTCAACGTTCCCCATCGATTTCGATGAGACTGAAACGGCTTATGTCCTTGAGGGTGAAATCATCGTAACGCCTTCAGGGGGTGAACCCGTAAGGATTGTGGCTGGAGATTTAGTCTCCTTTCACCAAGGTCTTGACAGCGCTTGGGAGGTCGTTAAACCCTTAAGGAAACACTATAGCTATGATCTTCCTAATGGGATCTAACAGACGATAGAGACTCTATCGACCGATAAAAGCCGGCTGAGCGCCGGCTTTTTTAATCGCCCTTATTTTAAAAGGGGATATCAGGGCCGAGGCTCTGATCAAGGGGGTCCTTTGGAATTTCCTGTCGCCTTTCTAGAAAGGTCAGGGTATCCCCCATAATTTCAATGACAGTGTGTTGCTCCCCCTCAGAATCAATCCATTGGCGTGACTGAAGGCGCCCATCGACGTAGGCGAGGGCGCCTTTTTTTAAATACTCTCCAGCGATTTCAGCCTTCCTTCCAAAAAAAACGACGCGATGCCATTGGGTGGTTTCAAGGGTATCTCCTCCCTGAGGATCCTTCGCCCTGTGAGTCGTTGCCATCGAAAGATTGGCGATCGCCTTTCCTTCCGCCGTATATCTGAGTTCTGGGTCATGGCCTAGTCGGCCAATAATTTCAGTTCGATTGAGCATAACAGTCTCTCCTGAGGGGTGTTTAGTGATGATGTGGAGGGCTTCCATGACTCAGGGATGTCCAGAACGGGAGGTGATCCCCTGGCACCCCTGGTCTAGGGCATAGGATCCACTAAAAAATCATCGACGGACCCTGAGATGATGATGGGATTCGTCATTTTCGAGAAGGCTCATCGTAGGCCGTAAGTTTCATCTAGGAAGAGGAAACTCCCACCCTGTTCACAGGTCTTACGTTGTATGAACATGACGACAAGGAAAGAGGCAACAAGCTCATGAACAACGATCCCGATGAATGGAGCCAAAAACTAGCGGCGGCGAGGAACTCCCAGGTCCCTTATGGCTTTCAGGATGACGGGGATGGCGAGCGAGCCTCCCCAACAACATCCAATAAAGGCGCCTCATATTCAGTGGCCGATTCTATTGTGAGATGGATCGATCGATACCTAGAAGGTCGGGTTAACCGGCCGGCGCCTTAAAAGACCCCAATGAAGCCTTCCGGCCAGGCTCATGGAACGTTTTAATGACTCAAAGGAAAAAGCTGATGAAAAAAAGAATCTGGTTTTTTTTATTGTCGCTCGTTGCATTTGATGCTTCCTCCTCAGGGACTTGCCCAACAGTCCTTGATTACACGGTGAAGCCCTTATCGGGTGGAGCGCCTATTTCATTGTGTTCGACCTATCAAGGACAGGTCCTTTTGGTCGTCAATACCGCGAGCATGTGCGGCTACACCACCCAATTGAAAGGGCTTGAGGCCCTTTATCAGCGCTATCGCCATCAAGGATTTTGGGTGCTTGGATTTCCCTCCAATTCCTTCAAACAAGAACATGAGGATCCCAATCAAACCCAGAAGGTCTCCAAAGAGTACGGGGTCAGTTTTCCGATGTATGAAACCAGTGGGGTTCTGGGGCAAAGTGCCCAACCTTTTTTTAAAGCACTGACGGAGGCCTCAGGCGTTGCCCCTTCCTGGAACTTCCAGAAATATCTGATTGATCGCTCCGGGCGGGTCTTAAAGTCTTATCCTGCTAACGTCACGCCAGAGGACATCCTCCTCAAGATTGATCTCGAGGCGGCCCTTAATGCCCAGCGATGACGGTTTGAATCCCTTTAAATTCGATCTCTATGAATCAGGCTGCCATAACGTTCCTTAAAACCGCCGCTATATTGGTGATTTTGACCATTGGCTCCTACCTTTATCTGGACCATTGGCAAAAAAGCATCACCATTTATGCGTCAACCTGCGAAACGGAATCCGGTGTCGCGTTGCCGACTTGGGTGTGTAAGGAAATCGTCAATCATCGATACATGGAAGACGACGATTAGACCGCTCTCACATGTCTGACTCAATGGGTCTTTACCCGGCCAATTTATCGCTTGCCGCAGTTTCAGGATGATCGACGCATTCATATGGACACGATGTCATCCCCCCAGTTGGATGACATCGTGTCATTGGTAAGGGCCCTACTGTCAAGCTGACCACAGCCAGAACAGATTTTTTGCTGGGTGCGAGCCGTGGGTGGGTACAAAAAAAGCCCCCGTCATCGTCGACTGGTTTTACATCTGCGCCCTAATGATCCCTATCCCAGCATCGCCCACTGAGCGAGAAAGGGGGCTATTGCGGCCCATGCCCTTTACGTTCAAGTCTTCAATGCCAATCACGCTGACTGTCGTTGCAAGACAATGACTGAGCCTCTGAACGGCATCCTGCCGAACATCCGCCATCCCTTGATGGCGTTGGACGGGTGGGTTTTCGCTTTCCGAGGCTCAAACCCTCTTAAAAGGCAACGCCATCTTTGTGGACCTTAGGGTTGCGCCAACTTTTGAAGGTGCGCCGTAACCAGGCGAGGGGGTTTTGGCGGTTTCTTTTTCTCGTGTGCCGAGTGATTTCAGCATCAAAAAAAGCTCTGGAGAGCATTTCATCGCTCGGGGTAACGCCTTCAGAGGCCATCCAGGCGTCTCGGGCTTTGACCATTAATTGATAATAGGCAAAGTCATATGCCCCGTTGGAATCATTTCGTAAGGGTTCAGAGCCATGATCGATACCTTCTCGCTCGATCGCCGCAACGAACCATTCTCGAAGTCTCAGGTAATCTTTTTGAGTGAAGACCTCGGGGTTCATGAGATGCCCTCAACGAAATTAAAAAAGACCGCAGCACAAGGGGATGTCACTGCGGACCAAGAGGATTGTATGCAACCATTCCTTGGAGGGATTGGCGGGTCCATTAGTTCCTAATGATTTGGCTTCAATTTAGATCGCGCGGCCTTTTCAGAAGCGTTCTTAATGAAGCAAATGGCGCATCAATAATCCCATTAACCCACCTGCAATGATGACCTCCATCACGGATCGTTGATAATGAAACAGAGCGATGCCTGCGATCATGGCGAGGCTTAAGGACGCTAAATCCATGCTTCCCTCGAGACCCTCTGGCCAGAGGAGGTGATAGGCCAAAAAAAGAGCGAGGTTGAAGATCACTCCAACCACTGCGGCGGTAATGGCGCTGAGGGGAGCCTTGAAGCGGATATCCTCCCGGGTTGATTCGACCAGCGGACCGCCTAGAAGGATGAATACAAACGAGGGAAGAAAGGTAAACCAAGTCACCAAAAGCCCTGCAACAAGGCCTCCTTCAAAGAGAAGATGAGGACCCAAGGCTTCCTTTAGATATCCGGTCATGAAGGCCACGAAGGTGACAAACATGATCAAGGGCCCAGGGGTCGTTTCTCCAAGCGCCAGACTATCGATCATCTGTCCTGGTGTCAGCCAATGAAACTCCTCGACAACACCATGATAAACATAGGGAAGAACCGCATAGGCGCCACCAAAGGTGAGGAGGGCTGCTTTGGTGAAAAACCAGCTGAGTGCCGTTAAGAGGTGATCCGGGCCGTAGGTTTTGACGAGGAAGGCCATCGGTAATAAAAACGCCAACAGCCCGATGAGGGCGACGCGGAGCATGTGGGCCCTACGAAAGATCGCATGCGCTGGCGTCGGGCTGTCATCATCGATGATGGCGGGCCTGGAGGGCTCCTTGATTGCTCCATGGCCTGATGTCTGGCCTTGCTTCTCTGGCCAGAGAACGCCGCAGAGGGTTCCACACAAGGCCGCCACGAAGACAATGGCGGGGTAGGGTACATCGAAGAGGACGATCGATAGAAATGCTAAGAGAGCGATGATCTTGAGTGGGGCGCTGGTGAGCGATCGGCGGGCGATTCTGATCGCCGCATGGAACACGATGGCGGTGACCACGGGCTTGATGCCAAAAAAGAAATCGCTGACCAGCTCCATGTGCCCATAGGTCAGATAGAGCCAGGACAGTAACAGCATCAAGAGGAGTGAAGGGAGAATAAAGAAAAGGCCAGCAAGAATCCCGCCGACACTCCGATGCATCAACCAACCAAGGTATGTGGCGAGCTGCTGAGCCTCAGGTCCCGGCAGGAGCATGCAGTAGTTCAGCGCATGGAGAAATCGCTTTTCAGAGATCCAGCCCCGTTTGTTGACCAGTTCCTCATGCATCAGCGCCACTTGCCCTGCGGGGCCACCAAAACTAATGAACCCCAACTTAAACCAAAACGTCAGCGCTTCTTTGAAAGGAATCGGGCACTTTTGCTGGTTCATAGAGAGGGGGGCTGGATGCGGGTGGGTCGATCGGGGAGTTCATTGCCGGCGAGATCGTGTCCCTGAAACACCTTGTTCATCTCAAGCCCTAATGCTTTTATCCCATCGAGTATCCCAGACTCAAATTCCCCCGCCTTAAAAGCCGTCACCATCGACGATTGGATACTGCTCCAAGCCTCTTTTGGCACACGACGGGCAGCCTCTCGATCGGCAACGATTTCAAAAGCCTGATCAGCGATGAGTAGATAAATCAAAACGCCATTATTTCCTTCGGTATCCCAGACTCTGAGGGAAGAAAATAGAGATTCTGCCCGCTGTCGAGGCGTCATCTTTTTTTTGAGCTGATCAAGGCTTAAGGCATGCTCTACCGCGAAGATGATTTCACCGGTTTGGGTCATTTCCTGCGTTCGAATGGCGAGCGTAATCGCCGTCATCGAGGACTTCGGCAATAGATCGTCGATGCGGTGTGACGAGGTTCTTAGGTGCCGGATCATTCTTTTGAGCGTCTTCATCACCACCTCCCCGATGCACCACCGCCTGAATAACCGCCACCGCCACCTGAGTAGCCACTGTCACCATGGCTGGAGCCGCCCCCTTCAAAATCACCATAGCCGCCACCAAACCCTCCGCCATAGCCGCCTGATCCCCCGGTCCACCGGCCCCCTCCACCCCTCCGGTTGGAGAGGATGCCAAGAAAGACAAAGACCACCAGGATACCCGCCAGCCAGAGGGAGAGTCCTAAGAGTATCGCCAGCAAACCGGAGGTGAGAGAGCCACCGATCCCGGCGGTCATGGGGCTTAGGATCCGCTGCAAAAACTGACCAACAAAAAGGCCAATAAAAAGAACCATCATCATCACACTCCCAGACGCTTCGGCTGGGTTTGAAGGCGATTCCGCGGGTGGCGGAAGCACTTCGCCTTGGATGAGATGGGAGATGGACCCAACGCCTTTTTGGAGGGCGCCGGCCATATGGCCTTCTTTAAGGAGAGGAACCATGTCCTCGGCAATGATGCGTTTAGCCATCGCATCGGGGATCACCCCCTCAAGACCTCGCCCGACTTCGATGCGAAGCGTCCGATCTTGTTTGGCGATGATAACAATCACCCCATCATCAATCCCTTTTCGACCAATCTTCCATTGATCGGCCACCCGAATGGACGTCTGTTCGATGGTTTCAGGTAAGGTGCTCTCTAGGATCAGAATGGCTATTTGAGCACCCTTATTTGCCTCAAGCGCTTTAAGACTCTGATCGAGGGTTTCTTTGTCCGTCGCGGTGAGGGAACCGGTGAGGTCGGTAATGCGCTCTTTGAGTTCGGGAATAGGCGTTTCAGCGACAACAGGCTTGAAGCCTGAAAGAAGTAAGAAGCACAGTAAACATCGCCAAATCATGTCCATGGAGTGCGCCGACCTGATAAATGATTAATGGGTGGGGGCTGGGTGTCCAAAATCAACGGTGGGCGGTGTACTGATGGCCGCTTCGTTTTCGACCGCAAAATTGGGGCGGATCTCAAGACCAAAAAGTTTCGCGGTGAGGTTGCTTGGGAAGGAACGAACGAGGATGTTATAGACCTTGATCGTTTCAATGTAGCGATTACGGGCGACGGTGATGCGGTTCTCAGTTCCTTCAAGTTGTGCTTGAAGATCCCTAAAGAGCGTATCGGCCTTGAGTTGCGGGTAATTTTCAGAAACCACCATTAGCTTTGATAGCGCGCTACTGAGATCGCCTTGCGCCGCTTGAAACTGTTTAAAGACTTCAGGCTTTGAAAGAAGATCTGCGTTGGCCTCGATCTTCCCGACTTTGGCTCTGGCTTCAGTGACTTGGGTGAGGACCTCCTTTTCATGGTCAGCGTAACCCTTGACCGTATTGACTAGATTCGGCACCAGGTCCGCCCTCCGCTGATATTGATTGAGGACTTCAGACCAGCTGGCTTTGACGGCTTCATCCTCACTCTGGAGCTGGTTATAGCCACAGGCGCTCAAGAAAAGGGGGGCCAAAAGGGTTAATCGGTAAAGGAATCGCATCGCTAAAATCTCCATGGAACGAAGGGAGGTGAACGGTTCATTGATGGGGCTATTGTGGCACGAAGGGGAAGCCGCTGTCGTTGCCCTGAGATGGGGGTGTTCAGGCCCTTGAGGGACGGTCGGTGCCGGGACTATGAAGGTTTTTTGAAGGTGAGGGTCGCAAAGATCCTCATGCGGCTGCCTCGTTTAAAAGAATGAACGCTCTGCCGGACAGAGGCGCCATGTCATCGAGCGGGAAGGCTCAATATGGAGATGTACTGAAAATCGATCTTAAGCCAATGGTTTCAGGCTATTCACTTGATAGGGGGTTGTGAGACGGAGAGTGAGATCACGAAACCATTGATTCGCAGGATCCTCTTCATAAGCACGATGCCAGGTTAAGAGCGAATGATTGGTCAGCTGTTGGATTGGAAGCTTATAGGACTTCAGTCCCGTTGGCGCTGCCATGGGTTCTAGAAAGGCTTTGGGCAGGAAGGCGATGAGATTAGAATTCTTCAGCATGACAGGAACCATCAGAGCGTTAGGGACTTCCATCTTGGCACGCACTTCAGCCATTCGCATGAAGTCCTGAAGCTCTGAGAGTTCCGATTGATGGCTGGAATCATGGACCCACAGGTAATCGTGATTTTCTAGTTCCTGAAGGGTCGGGTCTTGGTTTAAGGTTGGATGGTCTTCCCGGGCCACCACGACCAGCTCGAAATCAATGCCATAGACCACTTCGAGGTTTTCATCCTGAAATCGTCTATTGGTGAAAGCAAGATCTAGAGCCTGCTCTCTCAGGAGTCTTGGAATTTCACTTTGAGGATCGATGCTTCTAATGACGAGACGTGCCTCGGGGGCCTCTTCCTCGAACAGCTTGAAGAGCGGCGGGCCAAGGAGATACCCACTTCCATAGCCCATCGCAATGGTGAAGGTCCGCCGGGTGGTTTTTGGGTTAAACGCGGCTTGGTTCTGGAATTCTTGGCGGATGATCTCAAGAGCGCGATGCACCTCGATATAGAGGGCATCGGCCGGTGGTGTCGTTTGAATCACCCGACCACCATAGAAAAGCCGGTCATCCACCAAATGTCGAAGCCGACTGATGGCATTACTGATGGCGGGTTGGGTCATGAATAGCCGCTCAGATGCCCGTTGCTGGCTTTTTTCTTCATAGACGGCCTCAAAGACCGTCAGCAAATTGAGGTCGATTTTTCGAAGATTAATTGGTTTCATAGACTTCGAAGCGTTGGATGGTCACAAACGACTGCTCAATCTATCAGAATGACGTGTAAGACTCCCGGAGGTTCATGGGATGCCCACCCTGAAACCGTTTCCTCGTATCGATTATAAAAAACCGCCTGTCTCAGTAAATGATCTCATGTCGTTGTCGTATAGTAGTATCCACTATCCATTCATATGAAGATGGTCAACACTGCCATGTCCAGACCCCTATTATTATTGTTCTTGACGGCATTTCTTTGCCTGCCCGTGGTTTGGGCGGGTGAGGATGACCCCAAAGTGACCCTGAAGGGACATGTCCCCAGCGAGGTTCTCAAAAAGGCAAAAGATCTCGGGCTTCTTGATCCTCAGCAATACCTCTTTCTGACGTTCTCGTTGCCCCTTCGGAACAAGGCCCATTTAAAGGCCACTTTAGAAAAGCTCTATGACCCCCAAAACCCCGCCTATGGTCAATACCTTTCCCCGAAAACCTTTCGTGATCGTTATGCCCCGACGGTCGCTGAGACGCGCGAGGTGATCAGACAACTGGCCCACTTAGGTCTTTCCGCTCGGAAGGTGTCCTCTAATCGACTGTTAATGGAGGTAGCAGCGCCCGCTTCAGTCATCCAAAAAGCATTAGGTGTTGAATTCCACCGCTACCAGTTTCAAGGACGCGTGTTCCATGCAAGCCCATGGGAGCCGAAGCTTCCAAAATATCTTGCCAAAAGAGTCCTTGCGATCTCGGGACTCGATGATGCGGTGAAGCGGGTTCCTCGGATCACCAAGCCATCGATGGTGGATCAGGTCCTGATGGCCTCGGTTCAGGGAAGTGGTCCTCAGGGAGGTCTCAGCCCTTCAGACATCGCATCGGCCTATAACCTCCAGTCGATTTCTGCGACTGGGACCGGACAAATGCTTGCGCTCCTTCAAATGGATGGGTTCAATCAAAGCGATATCACCTTCTATCAGCAGTATTTCAATCTCCCAGCGATTCCAGTCGAGACGATTCTGATGCCCGGCGCAACCGGTTTTCCAGGATCGAATGCCGACGAAGTGACGCTTGATATTGAACTTCAAATGGCTTCGGCACCCGGTATCAGCCGCATTTTGGCCTATGAGGGTCCCAATACGAATGCAGGCATTCTGGCGATCTTCAGCCGGATTGCGAATGATAATCGCGCTAAAACCGTCAGTACGTCCTGGGGTCTTTCTGAAATGGATAGCACGACCAGCTTTATGAAGTCTGAAAACCAGATCTTTATGCAGATGGCCGCCCAAGGCCAAACTCTCTTTGCTGCATCAGGGGATGCCGGGGCCTATGACACCACCGTCAACAATAAACCCGTATTAAGTGTCGATGATCCCGCCTCACAGCCCTATGTCACCGGGGTCGGTGGCACTCGGTTAATCCTTGGCGCTGGGCAGTCCTATGGCAGTGAAAGTGTTTGGAGCAATGGAGCTAATCAAAGTGGAGGTGGCGGCGGCATCAGTCAGGTATGGCCTCTCCCCGATTGGCAGCAAACAGTGACCACAAAAGCCTCGAACACCATGAGAAATGTGCCTGACATCTCCCTTAATTCAGACCCTGCCACCGGTTATTCGATTTATTATCGAGGGGGCTGGACGGTTCTTGGGGGCACCAGCTGTGCGGCTCCCATCTGGTCAGGATTTGCTGCAAGGGTTAATCAGCAGCGTATCGCTAATGGACTTCCGAGCTTGGGGTGGTTCAATCCGACCCTTTACAAGACCGCTCAAACCCTTCGCTATAATAATGACTTTCACGATATTACTCAGGGTAATAACCTCTACTACTCTGCAGGTCCTGGCTATGATAATGCCACGGGCTGGGGGACCTTCCTGGGTGCTGGACTATTTCAGGATTTAACGGCTCAGGTCAAAGTGCCACAGACCATCACCCCAGATGCCACGGCGACGTTGATTTGGGGGCAGAGCATTACCCTGAGCCCCGTGGCATCCTCCGGTCTTCTTGTCCAGATCGTCAGCAATACCCCGGCCATCTGCACCCTCAATGGGGCGATCTTGACGGGTGTGTCACCCGGTAGCTGTCTTCTCACTCTCAGTCAGTCCGGTAGTTCGTCGTTTCTCCCGGCGACAGATGTCATCATGACCATTAACGTTATAGAACCTCTTTATAAAGCGCCCTTAAAACGGCTTAAAACAGCCTCAATGGGGGCATTAGGCCACCTCGTGAGTGATCCCGTTGGGATCGATTGCGGGACTTATTGTGAGAATTACTTTACCCAAGGAACCTCGGTGACCTTAACCGCTACTCCTGGAACAGGAGCGACATTTAGCCGCTGGCGGGGCGCTTGTACGGGACGAAATCCGGTGTGTAAGGTCCGCTTGGGGATCTCTAAATCGGTGACCGCGATCTTTCGATAGACGTTAAGGAGAACAAGATGCAGCTTGAAGCCCCCGCTTATGAACCTAATCCTTTGGATGATGACGAAATCGAGACGCTCCTTGAAATGATCTATTCGCCAGCCTTAGCGGATGACAGTCTCACGCTTGAGGGAATGGACGGATTTTTATGTGCCTTAGCCGTTAATCCAGTCCCCATTGAACCTGAGGTTTGGCTCCCACACATGTTGGGTTCGACGGCGCCTGAATTTGAGAGCGAGGATGAAGCAGACCTATTCTATGATCTTATTCATCGTCATTGGCAGTCCATCGTCCATGCCGTTCGAAAAGATCCCGAGGAAGAACCATTAGCCTCATTCGCTCCATTGATGGAAGGCGATCCTGATATGGTTGACGACGATGATCTTGAATCAGACCTCGGTGACAATTGGGCGGATGGCTTTCTCTCCGCGATGGTTCTTTCAGGAAATGAATGGATCGAAGCGATGCAGGATGAAGATTTCATGGACCTACTCAGTCCGATCATGATGCTCGACAAGGAGAGCGAGAATCCCGAGCCTGATGACATCATCGACCATGGTCGTCGCCGGGAACTCGTGAGCATGCTGCCCTTGTTGGCCCATGTCCTTTGGGATTACTGGCATGGTGAAATGCCTGAAGGGGACAAGGAGGAGACAACACCGACCACCCTGAGGCCCCATGATGCCCCTTGCGCCTGCGGCAGTGGTAAGCCCTACAGAAAATGTTGTCTCAACTAAGCACGGGTGATGGTGCGCTATCGGTTTTAATAGAGTGGGAGGCAGCAATCTTCCCATTGCCAGAGGAGGTAAACGGGGGCATCGCCAGGACCTGGGATTGTGTGGCCTAATCCCCAGAGGCTGGTGGAAGCCCCCATCGCGTGATTGTTATTGGTTTCAGCCACCGGATACAGCATGCTCATCCGGTAATGAGACTTTTTAAGAAAAGGATCGGGAACACCGCCGCAAAGGGCTTGATCGCCCACCGTATTAAGAGCAAGTCCCCTTCGATGGAGCAGCGCTCGACTTCTCATGGCGATGAGGCTGGTGAGACGGGGGTCTGCCCCTGACGTCGCTTTGACCATCCCTGTGTAGGGATAAAGATACCCCCAACTGCCACCACACCAGATCATACTGTCGATTGGCATGCCGAGATTGGCTGCTAAGGCATCAGCGCTACAGGCTTCGATCGCTTCGGGCTCTGCAAAAAGGATGGCTTCAGGATGCATCATCGCGGCTAAGAGTTCGTGGTTCCAGCTGGGATCCAGTTCAGAAAGGTAGGGCGGTGTAGCGTGATTTCCCATGCTACAGGGAGTTTCTCCAAAGATATCTAGCAAGGGGGCTAGAGGAAAGGGGAAATCGTGGACATGAAAAAAAGCAAGATCGCCATCATCATGATCACCGTGGCCGACACTGCCGAGGGTGGGTGCTGTGAGCATGAGACTTCCGGTCGTTGGGGAACACCCCGGCGTAGTGACCACCTCAATGAGTCGTGTTGGATGCCATGATCCCACCGTGACACCCCATTCAAAACCATCACAACTACAAAAGGATTGAGTCGCCACGCCTTCTGGTAGGGGGCTGTCCGAAGAGCTTATGCCTGCGATTCTGATAGGAAAAAGGCAGCTAAAGCAGAAGGTTTCAATCATCTTCGAAGAGAGGATTCCCGCATCAGGGCAGACCCCTGCTATAGGAAATGCGTTCCTGTGATAGAGGGATTTCCTGAAGCTGAAGGCGTTCCCCCTCTTGAATAATCTCCACGGGAAGGTGGGTGATACCGAGACGCTCTTGAAGGAGTGGGGTGAGCAGGGTTAATGGATGCTGGAGTTTGTTTTCAAGCTGTTCGAGACCTTTTAAGCCTTGCTGTTGATCCCATTGAGAAGCAATGAGCGTTATCGACGATTGAGGGTGGGCTCTTAGAAGCCTTAGCGTGGCCTCCAGTTGGGAGACAGCCGAT
>RFVA01000032.1 GCA_009922685.1 Gammaproteobacteria bacterium
ACCATTGTGAGAGCGGGCATTACGACCGGTCTTGTCATGTGCGGCGGTATGGCGAATTCCAAACAGCCCGAGTTCCACAGAATGAATCCAGGGTCTTATTTTGGCGAGAAAATTCAAGCTAAAAGCCACCCTCCTGCGGCACCACACAAAACACGGAAACAATCATTTAAACGAAAGCCGCACAAAGCTCAATCCCTTCAGAACATTGAACCAAGCCAGTCAATTGACGCGCAAAAGGAGCCGTCAAAATCAGTTTCGGCGGGGAACGCCGGGCCTAAAAAGTTTCCAAAGAAGGCTGATACAGATTACAAGGCCACCTCTGGCGAAGAAGTCATGGGGCTGCAAATGTTGGGTGAAATCGAGATCAAGGGACGAACCAATGATCTTCAGGGAATAGCGTCCTCTGCCTCACAGGGGCAAGTCAGTAACGACGATTTCAAATATCGCCCGGTGGCCCGACCCGGCGAATTAATCGAGGTCGTGCCCGGCATGATCTCGACCCAACACAGCGGCACAGGAAAGGCGAACCAGTATTTCCTTCGTGGATTTAATCTGGATCATGGTACCGACTTCACCACATGGATTGACGGGGTCCCGATGAACCTCAGATCCAATGCCCATGGCCAGGGTTACATGGATCTCAACAGCTTGATTCCTGAGCTTGTAGACACCATTGAATATGGAAAGGGTCCCTATTATGCCGACCAAGGGGATTTCTCATCCGCGGGTTACGCACGGATGCTGACCAAGAACAAAATGACCGGATTCAACAACGATGGCGCCGGAGGCTATGCCAAGTTCGAGGGCGGCATGTTCGACTACTATCGCGGCCTTATTGCTGACTCCAAGCGAATTGGCGATGGAGATCTCTTGTATGCCTTCGAATACACAGGATTTATGGGGCCTTGGGTTGTTCCAGAAAACTCCAATAAATACAATGGGATGTTGAAGTACGCCTTCGACTTGGACGAGTGGAAAGTGTCGGTGAACGCCAAGTCCTACTACAGCCATTGGGTCGCCACCAATCAAATCCCGATGATGATGCTAGGACAGTCATTGACGCCAACCTGTTGCAATATCCCTGGATCGGACGGCGTTGGATCGGACGGTCGATTTGGCTCCATGAACCCCTCTGATGGAGGCGTGACCAGTCGCTACAGTGGATCCGTGAATGCCAAGACCAGCGACAAAGACTCTGCGACAGAACTCAACGCCTACGCCCTCTACTACGATCTCAATCTCTTCTCGGACTTCACCTATTTTTCTGCCAATCCCTCCCTAGGCGATCAGGTTCATCAACAGGAACATCGGGTCCAGGCGGGAGGCAATGCGGAACATACCTGGTACCACGTTCTGGAGGGATTCGACATGGAGGACAAGCTCGGCATGCAGCTTCGCTACGACGGGATACGGAACCTTGGGGTCAGCAACACCTATCAGCGAATGCCCGTTTTCAACAATAACCAGGGTTCGCCTACAACGCGGCCAATTCAGGCTCAACGTCAGCCACTATGCTGAGCCCCAAGTTCAATCTCATCTTTGGACCTTGGGAAAAAACCGAACTCTTTGTCAACAGTGGTTACAGCTACCATTCGAATGATGCGCGGGGCACCGTCCTTCACTATAACCCCGACGGGAGCAATGCCACACCCGTCTCACCATTGTCATGGTCAAGAGGTGCCGAGACCGGCGTTCGCACTCAGTTCATTAACGGACTGAATTCAACTCTTGCCGTCTGGTTCCTGCAAATGAGTGACGAGCTCGTTTTCGTTGGCGACGCGGGCACCACCGAGAACACCGGTGCGACTACAAGGCTTGGGGTGGAATGGACCAATTTCTATAAGCCCACCGATTGGCTCACCTTTGATGCGGACTTTGCCTTTACGCAATCCCGTTACCGACATCCGACCGATCCGGGGTGTGAGGGACCCAGCATCAATGTCCCCACCAACGGATGTCTTTCAGGATATTCCGTACCGAATGCGGTGGGCATGGTCATCACCTCAGGGATGACTCTCAACTTGCCTGAAGGGTTTTTCGGGAGCCTAAGACTCCGAACCTTTGGCCAGGATCCCCTGAATAACAACGCAACGGCTTGGCTTGGAACCACCAACATCCTTAACCTAGGAACCGGCTGGCAAAACAATAACATCAAGATCGATGTCGAAGTCTTCAATCTCCTCGACTCACAAAACAATGACATTGCCTATTGGTACCAGTATGGCGTGTGCAACACCTTCAGCACCGGTCAATGCGGTGGCTCAAATAATGTGACGCAATACAACAGCACCACCTTTCATCCCGTCTTGCCAAGGATGCTACGCGCAGGGATTACGCTGAATTTCTGATCCTGATTTCGCTGGATCATTACTCGTAACACGTACACTGTTGAAGCGTAAAGCGCTTTCGATGATTTCGCGGTCTCATCATTAAGAGCCGCCTTAACTCCCAAGGTGTCAGAATCTTTTTTAAATATGAGGGCCGTATTGAACCAAAAAAAGAGGAGTACTTAATGAATTATCAGTAAGATCGGTACACCCCTTTGCTCTTCAATCGGATCCACTCTTCTTTTTTGTGAAAGACACCTCTTCTAGCGCGCACCAACCAGGACTCTTGCTGATCCATAGCAATCGGCTGGAGGCGCTTCGGGATCTCCTTCTGGCTTGGATGGACCACCATCCCCTTGAGCCTCTGGAAAAAGAAGTCTTCCTGGTTCAAAGTAATGGCATGGCTCAGTGGCTTAAAATGGCCATAGCGGGTGAACGAGGTAACCCGCTCAATCCTCAGGGTTCAGGGATTGCTGCCGGCCTTTCCTTTTCACTGCCTTCAAGGTTTCTTTGGCAAGTCTACCGGGCGGTGCTTGGCCCCTTGGACGTTCCAGAATCCTCTCCTTTTGACAAGCCTGAACTCCTGTGGCGGCTGATGAAGCTTCTGCCTCAATTATTGGAGCAACCTCTCTACCAACCTATTCGTCATTTTCTTTCTGACGATCAAGACCTTCGAAAGCGCTATCAGCTCGCCGAACGGCTGGCCGATCTCTTTGATCAATATCAAGTCTACCGATCGGATTGGCTAGAGGCGTGGGGTCGTGGCTCGGACCACTTAATCACCCATCAAGGCCATGAAAAAACGCTCCCTGAAGGCCTGCTCTGGCAACCCTCACTCTGGCGAAGTCTCTTACTAGATGTCGCCAAGCAGCCTGTTACCGAGTCACTAACCCCCCCTGAGGATGCCTTGAGCCGCGCTTCTGTCCACCATCGCTTCCTTGAAAAGGCCAGGAGCTTGGGTCATGACGACTGGCCTAAGGGCTTGCCGCGACGTCTCATGATCTTCGGTCTTTCAAGCCTTCCTCGACAGTCTCTGGAGGTGCTTCAGGTGCTCTCGAAGTGGACTCAGATCTTCGTCTCTATCCATAATCCTTCCGAGCATTATTGGTCGGATATCGTTGCTGACCGTGATCTCTTAAATCCTCGTCGTTATCAGCGCCAATCCCGAAAAGCGAATACGCCGGAGATCTTGTCTGAAGAACTCCTGCATCTTCATGCCCACCCCTTATTGGCCGCGTGGGGACGGCAGGGCCGAGATTTCATTGCGCTCCTCGATGAGCTTGATGACCCTGCACTTCGATTGCAATATGAGCCTCTCCTTGAGGGCCTTGGTCGACGCATCGATTGTTTTGAATCGCCAGGGACGAAGACGATCCTGCAGCAACTCCAAGATGATATTCGGGACCTTCGTCCTCTATCAGAGACCAAGCTTCTCTGGCCTGCCTGTGATCCAAGGCAAGACCACTCGATCCGGTTTCATGTCGCTCACGGCCCTCTCCGGGAGGTGGAAATTCTCCACGATCAATTGCTGGCACTCCTTAATGATTCATCGGACCTTCGACCGAGAGATATCATGGTGATGGTTCCTGATATCGAGGCCTTTGCTCCCCATATACAAGCCGTCTTTGGCCTCCATGATACGGGCAGTGAGCGCTATATTCCCTTCACGATTGCGGACCAAAGTCGAAAGACGATCGATCCCTTCATGCAAGCCGTTGAAAACCTTCTAAACCTCCCCAACGCACGTCTTGGGGTCAGCGAGGTGCTCGACTTGCTCGATGTGGCGGCCCTAAGACAGCGCTTCAGTATCAAACCGTCCGATATCCCCATCTACCATCGATGGATCAACAGCGCCTACATTCGATGGGGTCTTAACAGCGCCCATCGAACGGCACTGGGACTGGTTTGTCATGATGCCGTTGGACAGAACACCTGGTTGTTTGGCTGTCGTCGACTCCTCTTGGGTTACGCCACGGGAACAACAGTCGATCAATGGCAAGGCATTATCCCTTCCGATGATATTGGGGGCCTTGAGGCTTCGGCGCTTGGACCTTTGATCGAACTTTTAGATCAGCTTGAAAAGGCCTGGTGCGTCCTTAGCGAGATCCGAACACCTGATGAATGGGCCCTGACTCTCAGGGCCCTGCTGCAGGATTTCTTCGATCCAACGGGTACTGAGGATGGATTGACGGTCCTCGAGATGGAACGTCAACTCGAAGACTGGCGACAGACCTGTGAACAGTCGGAATATCGGGAGCCGCTCCCTTTGTCCATCGTCAAAGACCATTGGCTCGTGGCCTTGGGGAGTCAAGGCCTATCCCAAGGGTATTTAGCCGGTAGGGTCACCTTCGCAACCCTTATGCCGATGAGGGCCATCCCTTTCGAGGTGGTCTGCCTCCTTGGAATGAATGATGGCGACTACCCAAGACCAAGAAACGCGATTGATTTTGACCTCATGGCCCATGATGTTCGACCTGGTGATCGCTCTCGAAGAGAGGATGACCGCTACCTCTTCCTTGAAGCCTTGCTGGCCGCCCGTCGGAACCTTCTTATATCCTGGGTGGGCCACAGCATCAACGACCACACAGAAAGACCCCCCTCCGTTCTGGTCGGGCAATTAAGAGATCATATCGAGGCCGGGTGGTCACTCGCTGATGACGTTGTGCCCCAAAGAACCAACTTGATCGAGGCCTTGACCATCGTCCACCCCCTGCAACCCTTTAGTCCTCGTTATTTCAGTGGTTTGGGAACCCCATCAGGCCTCTTCAGCTATGCCCATGAGTGGGTACCTTCAGACGTTGTTGAACCTAAGGACAATGGACCTATGGCAGGCTGCCCCAAAAAAGATCGGCTGCCACCGCCTGTCCCCGATGAACCACTCACCTTAAGAGCCCTCACCGCCTTTCTCAAAAATCCGGCCAAGGCCTTTTTTCAAACTGCCCTCGGCACATTTTTTAATGAAGATGAGGCACCATCGGAGGATGTCGAACCTTTCGTCCTATCGCATCTTGAGCGCTGGTCCTTGCAAGACGCACTGATTCAACATCAACGTGTCCTTATCGACGCTGCCAAGAGCGATGACATGACGACTCAATCAAACGATCACATGGCATCGCTGATTAACAGCGCAACCGCCTTTATGCGGCGTTTTCAATTAAAAGGGGCATTAGTCTCCGATGGTTTTGGCGTTATGGCCCTTGAGGAACTCTTGATCTCCCATCAAGATCTCTTACATTCTTGGGCGGCCATTGTCCTCGAATGGCCAAACGAGAAGAGCGATCAAGCACTTTCTATCCATCATGAAATAACGCTCAACGGCCAACTCATTCGTCTCCAGGATACTGTTCAGGGCATTCGCTTTAACGATCAAGGTGACTCTCTCCATCTGGTCCTTGAAGCGAGCGACCTCAAAAAAGAGGG
This sequence comes from Gammaproteobacteria bacterium, assembly GCA_009922685.1. GTDB lineage: Bacteria > Pseudomonadota > Gammaproteobacteria > Methylococcales > Methylococcaceae > UBA6136. The sequence continues at coordinate 5,748 of RFVA01000032.1, forward strand.
GCGTTACCGGAAGGATGTGATCGCTCGCCACTGGGTAACCCATCTGGCTCTGAACCTTGAAGGCCGCAACATGAAGACTCAGATCCTCAGCAAGATGGATTCGATAGTCTTGGAACCTCTGCCTTCTGATGAGGCGGCTTATCATCTTGATCAGCTTTTGGTTGCCTGGTTCGAGGGCATGCAGTACCCCCTGTCATTGGCCCTGAAGACCGGCTTTTGCTGGCTCGATGAGCGTCATCATGAAAAGGCCCAAAAAATGTATGACGGGGACACCCACCACCCAGGCGAAGGTGCTCTGGATCCTTATCTCAGTAGAGCATTCCCGAACTTTAAGGCCCTTTTTGGAACGGGCGCATTCGAGCGTTGGGTCGATCCCTTGTTAGGGCCCATTCACGGCATGATCCTTCATCAAGAGGCACGAGGCCATCGTCGTGACTGACCAGCCAGAAGTCCTTGAACGTCTCAATCCCTTGAGCTTCCCCCTTTCCGGGAGCCGCCTCATCGAGGCGAGTGCCGGGACCGGAAAAACCTACACCATAGCGACGCTCTATGTGCGATTAGTCCTTGGGCATGGGGGTCCCACAGGATTTGGCCGTTGCTTGATGCCGCCTGAAATTCTGGTCGTCACCTTCACCGAAGCTGCGACCAAGGAACTCAGGGACCGTATTAGAATCCGCCTCTTTGAAGCCGCCCAGATTTTTCGTGAGGCGTCTGGCGCCGATCCGATCTTGGCAGACGCCCAACTTCTTGAACTTCGCGGTACTTTACCTGAAGCGACCTGGCCCGGATGCGCCAGGCGCCTCGAGTTAGCCTCTGAATGGATGGACGATGCGGCGATCTCAACCATTCACGCCTGGTGCCAACGCATGCTCCGTGAACATGCTTTCGACACGGCATCTCTCTTTACTCAAGAACTCATCGCCGATAAGGATCAACTCCTGATGGAAACCGTCAGAGACTACTGGCGCACCTTCATGACCCCCTTAAAGGTTGTCGAAGCTCGAAGCATCGGCGCATTTTTCAAAGACCCTTTGAGCCTTTTCAATCGACTGAAAGGTCTCATCGACCAGGCTCATCAACTCGAGGGAAGAGATCCCCCACGAGTTGTCATTGAACGCACCGAAAGGGATCGCCTCAAGACAATTTCCTTGATGAAGCAGGCATGGTCGCCTTGGATTGAAGAGGTCCGTGGCTTGCTCAAGAGGGCTGTAGACAATAAATGGGTGAATGGCCAAAAACTTCAGCCCCGATATTTTGATGAGTGGCTCGACAAGCTGAAGGACTGGACCAACGATGAAACGCTGATCTGGCCTTTGATCAAATTAGATGCCAAGGTCTGGACACGACTCACCCCAAGCGGTCTAGAGGAGGCCTTTGATAAGGGGATATCAGCGCCTCAGCATCCTCTATTTAAAGCCATGGAGACCTTCAAAGAAGATCTTGAATCCCTTCCAAATGCCCTTCCAGCCCTTCTTGGGCATGCGGCCCTGTGGGTTCGCAACACGATGGACAAAGAACAAATCAGACGCTCTCAGATGGGCTTCAATGACCTATTGACCCAACTCGATGCCGCACTCCAAGGATCCAATGGGGACCATCTTGCAGCGATCATTCGGCAACAATTCCCAGTCGCTCTCATCGATGAATTTCAGGATACCGACCCCATTCAGTACCGCATATTCGATAGGATTTACAACACCCTCGACGAGACAGCTCCTAAATCCATGATCTTGATCGGTGACCCTAAACAAGCGATATATGGCTTTAGGGGTGGGGATCTTCACACCTACCTCAAGGCCCGCAACGATTGTGCGTCACCGATTTATACTTTACAGCGAAACTATCGATCGACCACCGCCATGGTCGAGGCGACCAATCACTTATTCCTATTGGCAGAATCGCGCGCCATCGGACGCGGTGCCTTTTTGTTTAGGTCCGCATCGGCCAATAGGGTCCCCTTCTATCCCGCTGAAGCTCAGGACCGCCAAGAGCAATTACTCATCGATCGTGCGCCCAAAAAACCGCTCTCAATCTGGTCTCTGCCTGAGCAGGATGATCTAAAGCCCTGGGGCTCTGGCCCCTACCGATCTGCGATGGCCAAGGCCTGCGCGAACGAGATCGTCGCTCTATTAAATCTTTCAAAGACAGGCGCCTTGGTGTTTCAGTCTCGGGAAAGGGGCCGCGAGATCGTCCCGAGGGATCTTGCCATTCTTGTCAGTAATCGAACCGAAGCAGGCCTTATTCGCCGTGAACTCGCTGACCGGGGCGTTCGAAGTGTTTACCTTTCCGATCAAGACTCGGTCTTCCAAAGCGCGCATGTATCCGAGATCGAATCCTGGCTTAGAGCCTGCGCAGAGCCTGATGATCCCCGTCTGTTGCGGGCGGCCCTTGCAACCCCCCTTCTGGGTTTCTCCTATCAAGAACTTGGGCGACTTCAGCAGGATGAAAAAGCCCTCGAAGAGCGCATGCTGCAGTTCAGGGATTACCATACGAGATGGCAGCGGCAGGGAGTCCTCCCGATGCTCCGCCGTCTTCTTCATGACTTTGACGTCCCACATCGACTGTTGAAGGCCCACTCGTTGTTCCCGAAGGGTGCTAGGCCAGGCGAGCGAAGCCTTACCGATGTGCTGCATCTCGCCGAACTCCTCCAAGAAGCGAGTGTAAAACTAGATGGTGAACAGGCCTTGATCCGTTTTCTTGAGGACCAACGAACGTCCATCGATCGCGCAAGTATCCGAAGAGAGGCTCAACAAGTCCGTCTTGAGAGCGATGAAAATCTCATACAGGTGGTGACGATCCATAAATCCAAGGGACTTGAGTATGACCTGGTCTTCATCCCCTTCATTGCCCTCATTCATAAACCGAAATCAACCGTGGGGTCACTCTATCGATGGCACAATGATCAGGGTGATCTTTGTGTGACTTTGACACCCGACAAGACCACGAAGCTGCGGGTTCAGCAGGAACAGCTCGCTGAGGACCTTAGAAAGCTCTATGTCGCTATGACCCGAGCCCGATATGCCACATGGCTTGGGTTTGGGCCCGTCGAAAACGTTGAAAAAAGCGCCTTGGGCTATCTTCTGACCGGCGGCGAAGCCATCCCCAAGGGCACCTTCAACGAGCGACTGAATGCCCTCCAATTCGGGGCCCCGGATCACATTGCACTGATTCCTGCCTCGGAGATTCATGATCAACGATGGAGCGAGCATGAGGATCATCACTCGCCTTTGATCGCGCGGATCTCTAAGCGTTGTTTTCGCGAAAACTGGTGGATTGCCAGTTACTCTTCACTCAAGAAAAGAAGCTCAGCAGAGGGGGATAGCCCACTGTGGACATCCGCCCCCGAAACCCCTGATGCTGATCATTATGGCTCGGCTCTCCTTGAGGAACCCCCTGAGGCGCCGCCTCATAAAATCACCCCTTGGCCATCGGTCCTTGATAAGGCTTCCGTTCATACGTTCCCTGCCGGAGCGGAAGCTGGCACCTTTCTTCATGATCTTCTTGAGTGGATCGCCAACAAAGGATTTCAAACGATCTTGCAGCAAAAGACACTCCTCCGCGAAGAAATCATCCGGAAAAGCGTGATTCATGGCTTTAGTGATGCCGTCGACCTGCTCGAGGATTGGCTTCATCATCTTCTAACAATGCCGCTTAGTGCAGGCATCCTAGAGCACCCGATCGCCCTTCAGGACCTTTCGATTTATCAGGCTGAGATGGAATTTTGGATGACTGTCCGGGCCGCACCCATCCTTAAAATTGATGACTTGATTTCCTGTGCCACGCTCCAAAGACTAAAGCGCCCTGCCCTTGAAGCTGGAGCGCTGAATGGGATGTTGAAGGGCTTCATCGATCTCGTCTTCCTCCATGAGGATCGCTACTATGTGCTGGATTACAAATCGAATCGCCTAGGTGCTGATTCACTGGCCTATACGCCCGATAAGCTCCAAAGCGTGATGCTCGAGGCACGGTATGATCTCCAGTATGTTCTCTACCTACTGGCGCTCCACCGCCACTTAAAATCTCGAAAATCTGACTATGACTACGACCGTCATATGGGAGGAGCCATCTATCTCTTCATCAGAGGGGGACATGCAGAAAGCCAGGGCATTTATGCCGATCGCCCTCCAAGATTGCTGATCGAACACCTCGATGCGCTCTTTGATGGACCCCAAAGAAGCGCCCCATCATGACCACCAAGCCAGAGCCTCTAGAACCGCATCTCGACAGTGTTCTTGAGCAGTCCGAAAGAGTGATCGACCTCCTTAATGATTGGCGTCGGCGACAATGGATCAGACCTCTCGATCTGGCCTTCTCAAGCTTTCTCTTAAAGGAATGTCCAGATGCTCCGCCATTATTGATTCTTTCGAGCGCGCTATTAAGCCATCAGCTAGGCCGAGGCCATGTCTGCCTTGATCTCAACGCTACTCTTTTAGGCCCCAGTGAAGTCCTTCACATCCCTCCCATAGGGGAGATGCTGGGCATGAAAGCGCCCTTCGAAGGGATTCTTGATATCCTTTTGAAGGGCTTGACAGCGGATCTCTGGGCCAAAAGGCTCCAGTACGAAGCACTCATCAGCAGCGGCGCCGGTTCAACCCCTCTGGTCCTCGAGCGGGGACGGCTTTACTTCAGGCGCTATTGGGCTTATGAAAAAGGAGTGCGCACCCTGATCGATCAGCGGATCGGTCTTTTCATCGATCATTCAGATCCGACCCTAGATCGTGAGCTACCACGCCGCCTGAACTCTCTCTTCCAGAGTTCAGCGATCGGTCCAATCCATTGGCAGAAAATTGCCTGTGCCTTGGCCGCCAGACAAGGGTTTACAATCATCACCGGAGGACCAGGAACCGGTAAAACCACTTCAGTCCTCAAGTTACTCGCACTGCTCCAATCCATTCAAAGTGAAGAAAGCGAGCCTCAAAAACCTTCGCCCCGCCTCAGGATTCAATTGGCCGCCCCTACCGGTAAGGCGGCACAACGCCTCAACACCTCTATTTCAAAATCGATCCGACAGGGGGCCATTGACCCCTCTCAGCATGCCGAAAAGGTTCTAGAGGCAATGCCTCAAAAAGCCCTGACTCTCCACCGACTTTTAGGTTATCAGGCAGGCTCCAGACAATTTCGTCATAACCAGCATCATCCGTTGCCCATCGACGTCTTGGTCATTGATGAAGCCTCAATGATCGATCTTGAGATGATGCATGCCGTCCTTCTTGCGCTGCCTGCCAACGCGCGCTTGATCCTATTGGGCGATAAAGATCAGCTCGCTTCGGTCGAGGCGGGTACGATTCTTGGTGAAATGTGTCAACGCGCCCACAAGGGACATTATTCCTTTGAGATCCAGGAATGGCTTCTAAAAGTCACCGGAGAAGCGTTGCCAAAGGAGATGATAGACCCCGCTTCAACCCCACTGGATCAAGCCATCGTCATGTTACGAGATAGCCACCGATTCAAGGAGGACAGTGGTATCGGTGCACTTGGTCGGACCATCCGAGATGGCGATCTTCAAGCACTCCATGGCCTCTGGGGAGAGGGCTACAGGGATATCGCTGTAGTACAGATGATCGACAACGACATCAAACCACTTCAAAGGCTAGTCATCGAGGGGCAACTCCTCCTAGAAGAGGAAGGGCGGTATGGCTATCGCCACTATCTTGAAACACTCCACCAAGATGAGCCTTCAAGGGATGCACACCCCGAAGATTTTTCTGCCTGGGCTCTCAAAGTACTTGAAGCCCATAGCGCCTTCCAGGTTCTCGCAGGAGTAAGAAAGGGGGCCTTTGGGGTCGATGCGCTCAACACCCTGATCGCAGAAAGCCTCCATCAGGAAGGACTCCTCTCGGCGAGCGATGGCTGGTACTTGGGACGCCCAGTCATGGTCATTCGAAATGACTACGCCCTCGGACTCATGAATGGCGATATCGGCATCACCCTGAGGCTCCCGGTCGAAGGCGGAGGCTCTGCCCTTCGGGTTGCCTTCCCAAACGAAGAAGGAACCCATGGCGTTCGATGGGTCCTTCCAAGTCGACTCCGTGACGTTGAGACAGTCTTCGCCCTCACAGTACACAAGTCACAAGGATCGGAATTTGCGCATACGGCGTTGATCCTTCCCCCCCATCATACGGGCATCATGACCCGAGAATTGCTTTATACCGGAGTCACTCGAGCCTCCGAGTGGTTCACCCTTGTCCATACCGGTGATCAATCCATCCTTCAAAAGACCGTGCTTCAACGCGTTGAACGACACAGTGGACTCATTGCTCATGGATAAAGCCTAGAAAACAACAAATCAGTCTCTATCGCCCGCCACTTCAGGCGCGAGAAGTTCGTCCTCATCAGGATCCACCAGCGATGCTGGCAACGTTTTTGAAGACTTGATTCCAAGCTTACGGAGTTTTTCAGCCCGTCCAAGAAGATTGCCCCGACCCTCCTTTAACTTATTAAAGGCTTGCTGATAGGCGCCCTGTGCTTGATCGAGATTCTTGCCAATAGATTCCAGATCCTGAACAAAGCCGCACAGTTTGTCATAGAGATCTCCCCCCTGCCGCGCGATTTCCTGGGCATTCCGACTCTGCTGTTCCTGACGCCAAAGATGGGAGACGGTTCGAACGACAAAAAGGAGGGTGCTCGGGCTGACTAAGAGAACGTTCTTCTCCCAAGCCTCCCGCCAAAGATCTTCATCCCCTGCAATGGCTAACATGAAGGCAGGCTCCACAGGGATGAACATGATCACGAAATCGAGGGAATTGATCTGATAGAGATCTTGATAGTTTCGTGCCGCAAGCCCCTTGATATGGCTCCGAACCGATTCGAGATGTCGCTTTAGTTCAACAGCACGCTCAAGCTCTGTCTCGACTGAGGAATAGGCCTCATAGGCAAGCAAAGACACCTTGGCATCAATCACCAAGTGACGCTGCTCTGGAAGATGCACGATGACATCGGGTTGAGCCCTGCTGCCATCATCACGATGATGACTTTCCTGAGTGCGGTAATGAAGTCCTTCAGTCAGACCCGAGGCGTCTAAGACCCGCTCAAGAATCAATTCTCCCCAGTTGCCTTGTACCTTCGATTGCCCTTTCAACGCCTGAGTCAGATTGGTGGCATCAGAGGATAATTGTTGATTCAAAGAAAGGAGATGACGCACCTGTTCCGCGAGGGCACTGCGATCCTGGCCTTCCTTGACGTAAACTTCCTCCACCTTTCCCTGAAAGGCCTGAATTCGCTCTTTAAGAGGATTGAGGAGTTGTGACAAATGGCTTTCATTCTGTTCCACAAACCGTTTAGATTTCTCTTCCAAAATCTCGTTCGCCATCACCTTGAATTCATGACTGAGAGATTCCCGAGCCTCTAAGAGCAGCCTAACTTTATCTTCATGCTGAAGACGCTCCGCTTCAAGGAGGGTCTCTGATTCTGTTTGAGTCTTAAGGAGATGTTGATAACGAAGGTGGAGCCCTTCGTACTGCTGCTCGAGAGACTCCAGATGATCCGCTTTTTCCTTAAGCCGGGCGTTTTCAATGTTGACTTGATCAAAACGCAATCGATCATCCGCCCACTGCTGCTTAGTGGTATCGACGTCTTCTCTCAGTCGAGATTCACGCTCGTTTAAGGTAGACAATCGCTCGAGAAGGACCGCTCGCTCGATCAGAAGACCCTCACCCATTTTAAGACGTGATCTCAGGATCATCAGGGTGAAGACCATACCCAGCAGCCCGCCCACTAGGAGAGGCTGCCAAACCGGAAGATGGGTCTCAATGAGAAGATTTTCCATCATTGGTTAGCATCCATTGAATTAGTGGAACTGGGTGAAGCGGTTGGAATGCGCCATCGTGTTTAGCTACCATCGATCAAGCCATGTAATGGAAGAGTCGTTAACAGCAGTCACATTCATGGACATATCATCACATATTTTTGAAGGCAACATTGAAATAAGTATTCACATCTGCTATTCGTTTTGCTATCATTAATCCATGGACATTAATGATAAACGCCTTGAATCGCTGCGCCGAGAAATTCAAAAGTTTCGGAGTATTGCTGCCTTTGCGAGACATTACGATCTCGATTCAACCTATATCTCACAACTGCTCAATGGTCACCGAAATCTCGGCGAGAAGGCCGCCCGCAATATTGAGAACAAGCTGGGCCTAGCGCCTATGTCAATGGACCATCAAGACGATCCTGAAATCGATGACAGTCACTACAAACTGCCTCATGGCTTAAGGCGGGTGCCGCGCATCAGCTTTGTTCAGGCCGGGGTCTGGACAGAGGCTGTCGACCCCTATGCCACTGGGGCTGGTGATGATTATCTCCTCACAGACACACCCCTCGGACCCTATGCTTTTGCCCTAACGATTCGAGGCAACTCGATGGAACCCGACTTCAAAGAGGGCGACACCATTGTGATTGATCCTGATATCAAACCAAGTCCAGGCGACTTTGTCGTCGCTAAAAATCAGGAGGACGAGGCCACCTTTAAGAAGTTTAGGCCTCGCGGTATTGATCATCAGGGTCGATCTGTGATTGAACTGATCCCGCTGAACGAAGACTTCCCATCTATGCGTTCCGATGTCGTGTCTTTTGAGATCATCGGCACCATGCTGGAACATCGGCGTTATCGCACTTCCCGAGAATAGCGGCGAACCATAGCAGGAATTTAGCTTCTGCTATTGTTTTTTTGATTAGCACGTGCTATCGTTTTCCGGCGTCTTCATTTTGGACGTTTCAACACAGGAATTCGATATGAAAAACACAGCGCTCTTCATGGTCATGGCCATCATCTACGCCCTTTCCTCAGAAATGGATTATCTCGACGCCGAAATGATGCGACGAAACGGCCGGGATATGATCGCGACGACCCCTCAAGGTGATGGATCATTGCAACCGACCCTCGCACAGCTTGATCAACATCATTCGACGATTCGCTAATGAAATCCTGGAGGTTAGTAACGGCAATCCGAATAAAGCAAGGTGGCCCGTTCCCTATGGACGGTCACTTTGCTGAGCGGATTAAGGCGAACCATGAAGAATGACAACTCCTAGGCAATTCTTCAGTTTTCCTTAGCAAGGTCCATAGAACAGAATCATCAAACAGTACTGCAAAGTCGTCTAAGCCCTCATGAAACCCAGTTAAAGCCTCAGCACTAAGGCAGATCCAGAAGGTCTTAAAAGAGATGCTCCCCCGGGTCGCTCACTCTCCTTCGATTTCAAAAATCGGTCTATCCGTCGCATCGACTTAGATTTACTTCCAGCAGATGTTAGAATAATTGACTGCTCTAAGGAGTCCCTTGGAGGATAATGATTCGATGACTGACGGTTGATGGCGCGATCCAATCCCGACGCCAGACCGTTTTGAACCGAGACGAGCCGCCCATCCGACATGGATACCGTGGAAAGAAAAAAAATGACTGCTGAGGCCCTGGTTCTTGGCCTCATGACGCACTGCGAAAAATCCTGTCAGCAGGCGTTCCCAGAGTTTCTAGAGACCCTCGAAAACGAATCGGTCGAACACGGAATATCTGAAGAAACGCTCACGACCCTGTTTGTGGCGGACACCGCCATGAAAAAGGCCGACATGTATCGTTGGTACTATATTCTCTCGCTGACCGTGGGATTGATGTATTTCTTCGGTCGAAGCGACAGGGAGGTCTTAACTGCGATCTATCGTGGCATTCAATCGGCCATTCGGGAACAATTTAAAGACGACATTGCCGATCAAGCAAACGAGGCCATGGGATCAACCATTTCGATTTTTCGAAAAAATCCCTACGATGCATACCAGACGGCTGCGATGACCTTTCTGAGCATGATCGGTTATCTAGACCACGAGGATTCCTCAGAGGCCGCGACCAGCGAAACCTTCCTCAATACCATCAAGATGGGGTTTGCGTTTGCGATCCCCTTCGTTCACAGGGTCTCTACTGAATCAGACATCATCGCCTGAAACCTCCCCCCTCGAAGTCTTAACAAACGTTGATCGTAGCCAAGAGCCCCTTCAGTGCTTAAGTGCCTCTGGCTTGAATCTCGTGCCTTGGCGCTTTAAAAGAAGCGACAACTCGCCCACCTCACACCCAATGATTTTGGCAAGGGTATCAAAGCCCCACGCTGGCTGGCCGTCTTTCAAGACGGTATCCGCCGGCGGCAGAAATCCACCACTGATTAAATTGAAGATTTCCTGGACACGCTGATCCAGGGGTTCACCATCTTGATGCTGCCTCATTTTGAGATTCAACTCGGACTCTGCTTTAGGTTCCTTCATGCCGCTATACCTTCAGTTGGACTTCTCAGAATGTTTGGGACGCCTCAAGAGGATTTCAAGACAGAGGGAACAAGATATTTACTGCAGTATTTCCTAAAAGCCCCTTCCAACCTAAAAACGTCTTGTTTATTATGGAATTACCCACATCTCACAGGAGCATCTCCATGGCAAAGTCTACTGACGTGAAATCAACCGAGAAGAGAGCGGCTGCGAAAGCAAAGACGCCCGCTGAAGCTAAACCAGCAAAAGCCTCTAAAAGCACTCCGGCGACATCTCCAAAAACCCCTGCACCCATTAAGGCCTCGAAGGCGACCAAAGCGGCAGCAACCCCAAAGCCTAAAAAGTCGACTCTCTCAAAGGCGCCTCAACCTGGTCAGGACATGATCAATGGGATGGTCGCGGTCGCGGCTTACTTTTTGGCTGAAAAGCGTCAGTTCGCACCCGGATTTGAAGAACAGGACTGGCTTGCGGCGAAGGCTCAGATCATGGCCCAGCTCGCTGAGGCCAAAAACCCTCTGAAATAACTCCATTCAGGAGGCCGCGGGTCACAAAAGTGATCCCGCGGCTTTATTAAAAGGCTACAGCAAATCCCATATTACTTAGCAAGGATGGGGTGGATGCGTTGGTGCCCGCGCTGGTCTGTCCCCACAGGGACACTCTTGAATTAATCGTCCAGATCAACCCTGCTCCCACCACATTCTGTGGCTCTGCCACAACGGTCCCCGTTGCGCTTTTTATCGCCTGATTATTGGGTACCCGTGGAAGGCTTGGCGCATTGTAGTAACCGTGTATAAACCACGCGATATTTTTGTCCCAGAAATCGCGCTGCAGGGACCACTGAAAACTGAACCCCCAGACGTTGTTTTTTTGGTCCGAGGTGACATCCTGGGTTCTGACAGCGCCAAGGTTATATTCAAAATCGATCTCAAAAGGAAGTGACTGATCGAAATTAAAGCTAACCCCAGGCTGGGTGCCACTATTGGTGGTGGTATTTCCGAGCCACTCGGTCTGAAGGTAAGCCTCGATCCCCATCGCGGGAAGGAAGAACTCCTGTTGTTCACCCCAACAATGGATTTTGGTGTCAAAACCGACGGGTGAAAAGTTCCAAGAATCCGTTGAGCCTCCGGTATAGGTGGGGCCATTGCCAAAGAGGCGAAGCTCGATGTTATCGGTTAAACCATAGCGAAAGAGGTAGTCCATCGCATATTGCACCGGCTGCGGCGAACCTGCCTTGACCGCCGCACTGAAACTTAAAGGTTCAAATTCAATATAGACCCTACCCTCAGGAAGGGTAAAGGCGCTGTTGGGCCAATTCGCAAGATCGGCACCAGGATTCCCAATATCAGGTACGCTGCGCCAACGTTCGATGTTCTCCGGCAGTCGGGCACGAGAACGGTCATAGCGTCCCTTAAAGAAGGCAGACTCATCATCCTTAGTGAGGGCCTTGGCATAGTCGTTTAGGGAAGCATAGACCCCGCCGGCCTCACGGATATTTAGTTTTTGGTGATATCCCGCCTCCTTGAGCATATCCCGGCCAAGGCGTCTCCCATAAGCCCTAAAAATCTCATAGGACTTTTTATTGAGGGTCTTGAGCTTTGCGATCCTCGTCTCGGAGATCGCCTGTTCAGGTTCTTGCTCTTTGCTCCCCGGTGGCGAGCTTTTCTCAAAGGCCCATGCGGCAGGGGCTTTTATCGCAAGAATAATCAAAAAGAAGATCCAAGACCCTCTCAAAGCTCTTTCAAATCGAAGGGGGCGCATGGTTCAAGGGAGATAATCAGAGGACAGGCGCTCGATGGGCATCATTGAATCAAGGGGATCGATTCTTCGATGCCGGCCTCCACAAAGACCCGAATCTTGGTCTCCAACTGAATATAAAGCGCCAGGTTCCGGTAAGACATAAAAGTGGCGAGCTCTTTAAAATAGTGACGGGTAATCTCCGCCCTCTTCTCATCGAGCTCCAGTCGGTCCATCACGTATTCCTTAGCCTCTTCATCGCTCATGCCATCAAGGCCCTTCCCAAGATCAAACAACACCTCACGACGCTTTAGTCGAAAGTGATCAAGGTGGGACTGATATTGATCATAGAGCGGCCAGAACCGCTTTGACATCTCAGGCGTCAGATGGAGGTGCTCCCGGATCAAAGCACGACGCTTTTCACTGAAGTCTTTGAAATCGACGCCGATTTCTTCATGCTCAGGATTTAACGTCTCTGCCGCGAACCCCTCGCCAAAAGAGGTAAAACCAAGAAGAAACAGCAAGGCCACCGAAAAAAAGACTCGTAGGGGTTTGGGCATAGACTTCAACAGTATCACCGTCTTCGATAATATGGCCCTCTATCCAGCGGATAGCCTGAGACAAAGGGGGAACCTTCAGGGAAGGCAAAGGCGTTAGATCAAGATCTCTTTGGAAGTCTGACACAGTTAATGGCCATTTGGTCATACGATCACCGGCCAACATCACCCGCTAAAGCCATCTTAAAGGACTGTCGTGAAATTGAAGATCCTCTTAAATCGCCTTCTGATTCTTACCCTCATGGGGCTGATTTCAGCCTGTGCGACCAACAAGATCACCGGCCGCAGCCAAGCCATGATCGTCAGCGATGAAACAGCCGCCAAACAATCTACTGCGGCCTATACCCAGCTCATTGGAGAAGCCGGCGACAAACGTCTTCTCGATGAGGATACTTATCAATTGGGCCGCGTCCAGTCGATTGCTAAACCGCTCATCAAAAGGGCGGTCGAACTTCGACCCGAAGCGAAAGACTGGCGCTGGGAGGTCCATATTCTCAAAGCGGAAGAAGTCAATGCCTGGTGCATGGCCGGCGGCAAAATGGCGGTCTACACCGGGCTCCTCGATAAGATCCAGCCCAGCGATGATGAACTTGCCGCTGTATTGGGCCATGAAATATCCCATGCCCTCCTCTCCCATCAAGCGGAAAAACTATCAAGAGCACAGATGCAAAAGGCCGGGTTGGCTGCAGGCATGCTCGCGGGTGCCTTGTTCGGGGTTAATCTTTCTAATATCGCTCCGGTAGCTGATTCGGTGGCAACCCTTGGCCTACAACTCCCCAACAGCCGACAGGCTGAAGCGGAAGCGGATGCTGTGGGCATCGAGATCGCGGCGAAGGCTGGTTTTAATCCGGAGGCTGCAGTCACGCTGTGGCAAAAAATGATGGGACAGGAGGGCCGCACGGCACCAGAATGGTTGAGCACCCACCCAGATCCTGCCTCAAGGATCGCCGCCATGAAAATCAAGGCTCAGCAGTTGCTGCCGGTCTATGAAGAAGCCCGGAAGCAGCTCAATGGAGGAGGATCCACCGCTCAAGCGCTTGACCATCAGAAACCCGCCCCTTGAGGGGAGCCGCTTGCTTAAGAGAGATGAGACGTCGCCATCTCTGGGCTGGATTTTCCTTCGAGGAGATCCATGAACAGTTGCTCCAGCCGATTGGTTGCCAGGCGAAGGCTCGTGACCCTAATCCCGTTTTGATTCAGCACATCAAAAAGGCTATGAAGTCCCAGATGATTTGGGACATCAACCGCCAGCGTCATCACATCGACCCGCTCAAGGTAACAGCCTTCGATATCCGGCACCATCCAGAGGGGTGCTTCAAGGCTCAGTAGATACCGGTTGATTTGCATGCGGGATAGGAGATTCTCCATCGTGTTGTGTTCGACGATCTGACCATCATTGATGATCGCGATATGACGACACAGCTGTTCCGCTTCCTCCAAATAATGGGTGGTGAGAATGATGGTCGTTCCCTCCCGATTAATTCGATTCAACAGCTCCCACATGCTTCGCCGAATTTCGATATCAACCCCTGCGGTTGGTTCATCCAAAATCAGGAGTTTAGGGGAATGGACCAGGGCACGCGCAATCATAAGGCGACGTTTCATACCGCCGGAGAGGGTTCTTGAAATCGTGTTCCTTTTTTCCCATAACCCCAGCTGATCAAGGCAACGCTCGGCCCGAATCAAGGCCTCCTTTCGAGCAATCCCCTGATAGCCGGCTTGATGAACAACGACACTTAAGACCGTCTCAAACTGGTTGAAGTTGATCTCCTGAGGCACCAGTCCAATCATCCTTTTAGCCTCATCAGGCTCACGATCAAGATCATGACCAAAAATTTGGACCGTTCCTGAGGTCTTATTGACGAGCGAACTGATAATGCCAATGGTGGTCGATTTCCCGGCGCCGTTAGGCCCAAGGAGCGCGAAAAAGTCGCCTGCCGCCACCTCGAGATCAATTCCCCGAAGTGCTTCAGCGCCATTTTTATAGGTTTTGCGTAATCCCTTCAGGGATAATGCTTTCATGTTGGATGTTTTATGCTGTTTTTTTTGTAAAAATATCGGGTTGAGACCCATGGTCACCTAGAACCTTGATGTCATCCCCGCGATTTGAAACTCGCCTTCTATTCTAGCCGAACCGAACCTTTGCCCCTGACACATTCCCTGAAGACCCCTTGATCAACTCAAAACGCCCCACGCAGGTCGCCGCCGTCGACCTCGGCTCCAACAGCTTTCATCTTATTGTGGCCGAACTCCGGGCCAACGAGATCATCGTTCTCGATCGATTGCGGGAAATGGTGCAGCTCGGAGCGGGATTGACCCCCGAACGCCATCTGACCCCTGAAATCCAGCAACGCGCCCTTGGATGTATCGAGCGATTTGGCCAGCGTCTTCGCCACCTCCCTCCAGGCAGCGTCCGCGCCGTTGGGACGAATACGCTCAGGGCCGCCCACAATGCGGGGCCGTGGCTTCATGAAGCCGTCAAAGCGCTAGGGCACCCCATCGAGATTATTTCGGGAATTGAAGAAGCACGACTGATCTATCAAGGGGTCTCCCAGAGCTTACCCAAAGATGGCAAACGTCGTTTGATCATGGATATCGGCGGCGGCAGCACCGAGTACATCATCGGAATCGATGAGACGCCGCTGCAAAAGGAAAGCCTCAAAATGGGCTGTGTCGCCATGAGCATGGCGCATTTCGCCGACGGGAAAATCAGCGCCAAACGATTCAAAAAGGCCATCATTGCCGCGGAAAGAGAGCTTGAGCCTTACCAACACCTATTCCATAGCCGCCAATGGAATCAAGCGGTCGGCGCCTCCGGCACCTTACGAACCGCCCAAAAGCTCCTAGTGGCCCGCGGCTTCAGCCGAGACGGGATTACTGCCGCAGGTATCGATCAGTTGATCGAGGTCATCCTTACCGCAGGCCGGATGACCCGAACTGATTTTCCTGATCTTGATCCCGAGCGTTTCAAAAGCTTCCCCGGCGGACTTGCGATCATTAAGGCGACGTTCGAACTCCTCGACATTGATCGGATGATCATTGCCGATGGGGCCCTTAGAGAAGGTCTTCTCCATGATCTTTTAGGACGCATTAACCATCACGACATCAGGGATCGAACGGTTCAAGCGCTAGCGCATCGCTATCATGTCGAAGCTGAGCATTCCCGACTGATTGAAAATACTGCACGTCGCCTTCTAGACCAGGTCACCCTCCCACCTTCTCTCGATCTTGAGACGGCCCGCCAGTGGCTGGAATGGTCTGCCGCCCTCCATGATATTGGACGGGATATTGCCCACAGCGGCTATCACAAACATGGCGCCTACATCCTCGCTAATGCCGATCTTCCAGGATTTTCCCGCCAAGATCAGTTATTGATGGCCACCCTGGTGAGATCACAGCGCCGCAAATTTCCAGCGCGCTTATTTAAAGAGCTAGACGCTCCCTGGGACGAATGTGGCCCTTTCATGGCCCTCATTCTTCGTATTGCCATCCTGGTCCACCGAAGCCGAGCTCTCACCCATTCACCGCCGATGTCGATCAGAATCGATCGCCACAATATCTTATTGAGGTTCCCTGCGGGCTGGCTGGAAGACCATCCCCTCACGAACGCTGATTTGGAGCTTGAGGCAGGTTACCTTGCCGCCGAGAACATCCAGCTGACCTACCTCTAATCGCTCACCCATCGATAGATCAACGAGTACCAAAGGAAGCCGAGGATTTCATGAGATGCCTCATAGCTTCGAACCAAGGCCCAGATATCCGGAACGAATCCCTCAACATCGACCTCGGCGGGGGTCTCGCAGCCAGTTCCTGCGGCCTGGACCTTGAGTCCTTGGCGCTCGAATTCTCGAGCCGCACGCCGGAGATGCCATCCTTGACTCACCAGCACAACGCCCTTTACCCCTTCCTTTTTGAGGAGTGCGGCGGATAAGGTGGCATTTTGTCGAGTGGTTTTGGAAAGCCCTTCTTCCCACCGCACCCGGATTCCATAATCTTTTTCCAGGAACTCACCCATCGCCCTGGCCTCAGAGACCGTCCCAGAGGCCGTCCCGCCCGAAACCAGGATAGGGAGATCGAGAATTTGATGAAGCCTTGCTGCATAGCGAACGCGCTCAAGGACCAGTGGCCTGAGGGCCACATCACCCCCATATTCAGGGGCATTCAAACGAACACCACCGCCAAGAACCACAATGGCATCCATGTCAGGATCAGGGGTGATCGAGACACAGGGAACTTCTATGAAAGCCATCAACGCTTTGGAGACATGGGGAAGCGAAAGGACCAGGATGCCCCATAATCCCGCCCGAATCAGACATTGAGCCACCCTCGGGGAGCACTGATAAAGGAACGATCCTGTGAGCGCTAGGATAAGAAAGCTGAACGGTGGCACGATGAGAATCCCAAAGGCCTTGCCCATCAACCACCATGCTGTCTCAGTTAAACTCATAGCTTCGATACCTCCATGACGCCTTCGGTG
Source organism: Gammaproteobacteria bacterium (assembly GCA_009922685.1). GTDB lineage: Bacteria > Pseudomonadota > Gammaproteobacteria > Methylococcales > Methylococcaceae > UBA6136. The sequence goes on from RFVA01000032.1 coordinate 22,765, forward strand.
AGGAATCCAGCCCCATTACCGCCCGTTGAATTCAATGGAACAAAACGATCGCGGTCTAGTCTGACTTTTTGTTACGGCAAAAAACGGTCCCAGAGAAGGCCTTGACCACCGGGGAAATCGATCCGTAGCACAAAAAATTGACACGGATAACCCGTGTGTTGCGGAATGAGGTTGTCCCCGTTAAATCCCAAGGCAACCGAACTCAGAAACGGGAACCAGACCAGGGAGCCTTAAGCCCCAAATCGACAGTATGTCGTTTGAACGTCTGGATTTTAATACCAAGAAGAGGAAGAGACATGAAAGACATGACGAAGAACATCCTCCTGTGGGTCGTCATCGCATTTGCGCTGCTATCGATGTTCAATTACTTCGGTTCGCGCGGAAAGCAGCAGCCCGCCATGACCTACACGAATTTCATTTCAGCGATCAATCAGGGAACGATCCGGCAGCTGAGCATTGATGGAGAAATCATCAGTGGAATGATGACAGACGGCGACCGCTTCCTGACCTATAACCCAGGCGATCCCCATCTGATCGATGATCTCCTTAAAAACCATGTCGATATCAAGGTAGTTCCTGCTGAACACCCCTCTTTCCTCATGCAATTATTTATGGCGACCTTCCCGATGCTGCTTTTGATCGGTGTCTGGGTCTACTTTATGCGCCGGATGCAAGGTGGTGCCGGCGGTGGCGCCATGAACTTCGGCAAGAGCAAAGCGAAGCTGATCGAGGAAGACAAGGTTAAAGTCACCTTTAATGATGTCGCTGGTTGCGATGAAGCCAAAGAAGACGTTCAGGAAATGGTGGACTTCCTGAGGGATCCCAGCAAATTCCAAAAACTGGGTGGTTTGATCCCCCGGGGTGCGTTGATGGTGGGACCTCCTGGTACCGGCAAGACCCTTCTTGCCAGAGCCATTGCAGGCGAAGCGAAGGTACCTTTCTTCTCCATCTCGGGTTCTGACTTTGTTGAAATGTTCGTAGGTGTCGGCGCCTCTCGGGTCCGCAACATGTTCGAGGAGGCCAAAAAGCGCGCGCCTTGCATCATCTTTATCGACGAAATCGACGCCGTTGGACGCCAGCGTGGCGCCGGTCTCGGCGGTGGACATGATGAAAGGGAACAGACCCTCAACCAACTTCTGGTCGAGATGGATGGCTTCAGCGGTAACGAAGGCATCATTATCATTGCTGCGACCAACCGGGCTGACGTTCTCGATAAAGCCTTGCTTCGTCCAGGCCGTTTTGATCGCCAAATCACCGTGGGTCTCCCCGATGTCAGGGGGCGCCAACAGATCCTCGGCGTTCACATGAAGCGGGTTCCGGTGGCGGACAATGTGGAACCTGATTGGCTGGCTCGAGGGACCCCTGGATTTTCAGGGGCAGATCTTGCAAACCTTGTGAATGAAGCGGCCCTCTGTGCTGCCCGGATGAACAAGAAGCAAGTCGAAATGGATGACTTTGAAAAGGCAAAGGACAAGATCTTGATGGGTGCCGAGCGGAAGTCCGCCGTCATGAGCGAAGATGAAAAGCTGGTGACCGCCTATCATGAAGCCGGCCACGCCATTGTTGGTCGCTTAGTGCCTGAGCATGACCCCATCTACAAGGTCAGCATCATTCCTCGTGGCCGAGCCCTTGGAATCACCATGTTCCTTCCAGAGCGTGATCAGTACAGCGCCAGCAAGCAGAAGCTTGAAAGCCAGATCTCATCACTCTACGGTGGGCGCATCGCAGAAGAACTCATCTTCGGCGTTGAAAAGGTCACCACTGGAGCATCTAATGATATCGAGCGTGCGACGCAGTTAGCCCGCAACATGGTCACTCGCTGGGGTCTTTCTGAGCGTCTTGGCCCCCTCGCTTATGGCGAAGAGCAAGGCGAAGTCTTCCTCGGACGTTCAGTGACACAGACCAAGTCCGTCTCCGAAGAGACCGCGCATCTGATTGATGAGGAAATTCGTTCTTTCATCGATCGGAACTATGAGCGGGCAGACCGTCTGCTGAAGGAAAATCTCGATAAAATGCATTTGATGGCCGAAGCCCTCATGAAGTACGAAACGATCGATCGTTTCCAAATCGAAGACATCATGAACGGCCGGGTCCCTCATCCACCCAAGGACTGGATGAGCAGCCCACCAGCGCCCACTGACACCTCAGAGGATGCAGGCTCGGCAGAGATCGCCAACATCGGGAATCCTGCTCCGTCACATTAAGATAGAGCACTCCAATAGACGGCCCGCTGGCAGTAAACTGCCGGTCGGGCCGTTTTTTTATCCTTCTTTAAAGGGGTTAATCTCCTTGACATCGAAGAGTCGGATTACAATGATGGCATGACGAAAATAAACCCCAACCCCAAGTCTAAAGCAACGAACGGTTTGACCCCCCTCGAAGCAGAAGCCCTGAGGGTTGCAAAAAAGATTCAAGTCGAAGGACAAACAAAGGAAGAAACCAAACGCATTTATTGCCCTGATGGGTGTCGGTCTGGCCATGCTTGACACTCCCCTTCAGTGGAATGGATCGCCACTCCCCCACGCGATTTTCATCACTGTAAGCTTATTGGCCACCCTCCTCGCCCTTTGGCAAACCAAATCTCTCATGGATAACCACATACGCTAGGCACTGATCATGAAAATACTTTCCGCCATCATTCTCGTTTTCCTGATAGGTAGCCTCTCCTATCTCATGTTCGGCAAGCTCGGGATCCCCGAAGGTCTCACCGCCGTCAAGGGATTCGATGTGCAACGGTTTCAAGGAACCTGGTATGAGATTGCCCGCCTTGATCATGGCTTCGAAAAAGGCATGAGTCACGTCACTGCCGAATACGCGGTGAAGGAAGATGGCAGCCTCAAAGTCACCAATAAAGGCTTCAACGCAAAGAATACTGCCTGGGAGACCTCGACCGCCAAAGCGGGCTTCATCGATGGCCCTGATATCGGCCGTCTCAAGGTTTCCTTCTTTGGACCCTTCTATGGGAGCTATAACATTATTGACCTTGATGAAAAGGATTATTCCTATGCGATGATCACAGGCCCGAGCAAACGGTTCTTTTGGATCCTTTCAAAAAAACCACAGCTGGATGATGCCATCATGCAACGACTGATCCAGAAGGCCCTGGGCATGGGCTTCAAGCTTGAAAAGATGATTCTGGTCGACCAAAAAGAAGAGACGGCACCCAAGGAATCGGTGTTACCGAGTAACGGTCCCATTCAATAATAAGGACTTGGTGTCATCTTTCTAAGATGGACGCTATTTCAGTTGCTGTGTTAGGGTTGATCTTGAATAGAAAACGTTTACTGATCTGATTTGTTCGAAACGAACTTCCCCAAGGGGCGAAGGTCAGAGGTCCATGGTGGACCGAAAATAAAGAACAGTAACCTCATTAATGAATTATGGAGTGACGTCATGGCCAAAGCCGCGCCCGCAGATACGATTGAAAATGATCCCCTCCGCTCCATCTCCGATGCGATGCGCGATGCAATCCACAATGCTTCCGAGGATGCTCAGCGCGCCCGGGAGCGGGTGAAGGAAGCGGGTGCAGGTATGGGGCAAAGTGTTTCAAGGTTTACCTACACAAGCTCCTACATGCTGTCTTATGGTCTGGTTTACGCGACCGTCTTCGTGGCTCGATCGATTCCTCAGGAAAACCCCATTGTCGAAGGACTCATCGATGGTGGGCGTGCAGCGATTGAAGCGCTGAACGAAGCCAAATCGAAACCGACTGAT
>RFVA01000033.1 GCA_009922685.1 Gammaproteobacteria bacterium
AGATAATCATAGGCATTTCAGAGCGGCACACCGATTGCTGCGGCGTCTTCTTTTGAGGTCAACACCACGGATCGCTGCATGAAAGGTTTTAAGGCTTCCCGCGTTTTGGCGTTATTGTTCGGCCTCTTTTCAGAGGTCGGGATCGCCGCTGATCACTCGCCTTCTCCCCTCCGTGACGAAGCGATCAAAAGGCCTGAAGAAACGCTCAGTGAACATCTCGCCACGGCTGGAAAAGCCTTGGGCATTAGGTTCCATGTCGCACCCGCCCTCAAGGAGGATCGGGTTCAAAAAAAACAAGGTGTAGCGAGCGAGGCACAACTTCAAGCCGAGCTCAAGGCTTACAACTGGCTGGGAATCAGGGATGGCCTCGGTCAATGGGTCAGCATCAGGGTCACGGGGCGCCGTGGCGATGGGAAGGATCTCGCGCCATCGAAGCAACAAGAAAACACCCTCCTGACCTTTCGGTCACCGCCTGCTCAGGCCCCGCTGCGCTACAAGGACTATCCCAGAGGATCCTTCTATCCCATCACCATCAAACGATCACAGCTTGAAAACATGGCCCTGGGTGACACGGTCAAACTCAGCCTCCCAGGGGGTGACTATACGATCCGCCACGATGATCTCCAGCACCACCCAAATGGCGACACCACGTGGGTCGGTCAATTAGAGAGTGACGGCAGCCGCCTTTCAAGAGCCCTCATCACCCTGGGGGACGGGGATCAGATCGATGGGCAAATCACGACGCCCGAAGGCATTTTTCAACTAGAATCGGACGCCTCGGGTCAGTGGCTGGTCGACCTGAGTGCCGCAGGCTTTCAACAGGGGCATTATGAGGCACCTGGACTTTGGCCCGCACCCCCGCCGATTGCGCCTCCCCTTTCGGCCCAAAAAGCCTCGGCACTATCCCCGTCAGCGGGGCACACGGATCCTGACTTCGCTCCTGCCCAAGATGGCGGTGCCAAAACCAGCGTGATTGATGTTCTCCTGCTCTTTTCAGACCAGTTACCCGGCGATCAGATCGAAACGCGGCTCAATAGCCTCATGGCGATAGCGAATCAAGCGCTCAAGGACAGTCGCGCGCCCATCAACCTTCATCTCGTGGGGACCCAAGAGGTCACTCAAGTGGATCAAGGCGCTAACCGGACCCGGCTTCAGGCGCTCACCCAAGGTGCAGCCCCTTTTGAAAAAATCAAACGTCAGCGAGAACATCTGGGTGCAGATCTGGTGCTTTTGATCAGGCCCTTCGATCCAACCCATCAGGATTTTTCCTGCGGTGAGGCCTGGGTCAACGGAAGCCAAGGCGTGGCCCTGTCATCAGAGCTTGCCTATGGGGTCGTCAATGATGGCCGCAACCAAGGATTTTACTGCTCTAATTACACGCTGGCCCATGAAGTGGGCCATCTTCTAGGTGCCGCTCATGATCGCGCCCACAGCACCCTGTCGGGGCATTTTTCCTTTTCCTATGGCTACGGAATTGGGGGCGCTTTTGGCGACATCATGAGTTACTTTAGCCCGGAGACGGGCCTTTTTGGGAATCCCGATTTGACCCTGTGTCAGGGTGGGCCCTGCGGGATTGCCATCGGAAAGCCTCAGGAGGCTGATGTAGTTGAAACGTTTCGTCGAACAGGGGGGATGGTCTCAAGTTTTCTGGATCGCCCTTCGTCACCCTGATGACGCTTTCGATCTCTTGCCATAAACCTCAATCCCCAAGGGGTATGAAGGGTGACCGCTCAGCGGCAGGCCTTCATACCCCGGGGACCGCCATCAAGGCTTAATACGGGTGATCTTAGAGCCTTCAAGGTTCAGGGCACCCATCAGCCCACGCTGACTCAGAATAAAGGAATAGACATTGGCTTTGCCGGTCGTCGTGGTTAGATTATTGGCTGCACCAGCATCCAGCGCCACGATGCTAGGACCGACCCCCACCTCAAAACCATCGGCGTTATTTAGGGCATCAAGATCCTTTTGCTTCATGAAGAAAAGGACATAGTCATAGGACTGGAAGCCTGCTTGAAAACCGACAGAACCCGATACAAAGTTGTAATAGCCCTCGGTCTTCTTGCCCTTTTTCAGAACGCCTTTCCCGTAATCGGCACCACCGATGAAGCCGGCCTTCACGATGTTAGAGAACACCAAAATGCCAGCCGCTTTTTTGCCGAGATCACGGGCAGCCGGTGATTCGGCATACAGTGTCTTCAGGGTTTCGCTTGAATCACGCTCCAATTTTCCTTGGGCGGCAACATCAACCTTGTCAGGGGTTGAAGAACAGCCAAGGCTGACGGCAAAAACCAGGGCAAGAGTGAAAATCAAAGATAGACGCATGACGGTGTCCTCGGTAAAAAAGTGATCAATCAGGTCGGGGGGGTATCTCGGAGCCCCATGATAAAGGCCTACCCGACATCATCAAAAAACAACACGGTAAGAAATCAGGATGGATTCCTTGCCGCATTGTAGCGGATAGCAAACCCGATCAAACGCGGTTTTGACCCGCATCTAAGGCGGCCTGAAGCTTCTCTTCATCTTGATGAGAGAGTGAGGTTTGGAGGATCTTGCCGCCTAGTCCCTTCAGCGCCTCAAGGACCTTATCAGGCGTTGCCTTTCGGACCAGGACGAAGAGCGCTGAGGATTCTGGCTTGAAATGCGCCGCGAGATCCTTCATGAAGTCATCGTTGACGCCCACATCCGTCAGTGCGCCAGACATCGCACCGGCTCCGGCGCCAACGGCAGCGCCAAGCAGTGGATTCAGAAAGATCATGCCAATCAGGGCACCCCAGAATCCGCCACCAACGGCACCCATCTGCGTCAAGGGAATCGCCTGATTCAGCTTCACCTTGCCATCTGCCCCCTTGACCGCCACGACCGCGTCTTCAAGATCAATCAAGTAATCGTGCTGCAGCTTGAGAAGGGCCATACGGGTGGCTTCAGCCTGGGATTCGTTGTCATAACCAATGACGATCAGTTCACTCATCAGGAATACCTCATTCATGCAAAATTGTTTTTTACTTCATCCATCTTTTCTTCATCGCAGTCTTCGATCCACGACCTCAGGGAAGATCCATCGACACTGCGTATTCAGAACTCTCCTTATACTCTTTATCGACTAAGGTTGTACCTTGATCTGGAAGGTCATGGCCGACAACCTCTCTGATATCGGGGCATCATCCAAACGCCCCGTCCGCATCGAGACCCAAGACTGACTAGCTTATTACTGAAAATTCGCATTAACATAAGAAGGGCCATTAAACACGAAAGTACAGGGTCCTGACCCCGAACAAGCCCCGCTCCAACCCACAAACTGTCGACCAACCAAGGGTAAGGCCGTCAAGGTCACCGACGTCCCCACATTGAACCTCGCACGACAGGAATATGTTTGCGGGGAACAATTGAGGCCCGGAGGGTTACTCAAGACCGAGCCGAATTTATTTTTACTCAGGAAGAGTGAATATTTGGGAAGAGCAACGAAGGTCGCCCGAAGGCTCAAAGGTCGCACCAAACTGAGTTGGCAGGTATTTCCAACAGGTTTTGGGCATCCTGACCATGCCTTAAATGCATAACCTCCTTGAGGCGTTGCCGTAAGTAACGTTTGGGCGACCAAAGCCTCACAAGCACGATTGCCCCCGCCACACTTGATCTCCGTCGAAGAGCTGGTGATACTCCCATTAGAAGGATAGGCAACCCTTAAAAGATATCGAGGCAACAGTGCAAATTGTCCGGTCACTGTTTTATCCTGATCAAGAACCACTGAACAGCCCCCAGCACCCGAACAAGCTCCACTCCAACCCAGAAAGCTCCATCCGGCATCAGGGGCAGCAGTGAGATTGACCGTAGTACCTAAAGTGAATGCACTTTGGCAGGCCGTGCCGCAGAGAATGCCTGAAGGGGTGCTGGACAGGGTCCCGTTGCCTATCTTGTTGGCCGTCAGAATCTTATTAGCTACAAAGACTGCCCCAATCGTCTTCTGACTATCCAACGTTAAAGAGCAAGAACCGCCCCCAGAGCAATCCCCTGACCAACCCGAAAAGCTATATCCTTCTTTAGGTAACGAGGTCAAGACAACCTGAGTGCCCGCAATAAACTGCGCTGAACAGGACGATGGGCAATCAATGCCCTGAGGCTGGCTTGTTACTCTGCCCCCACCCGTGACTGTGACCGTCATCATTTGTGGCTTGGTAGACTTCATCAGCCACTGACCTAAGTTGCCTTGATTGAATGCGAGATCAAAACGCCCATAGCTTGTGGTCCCACTTGGGTTACTACAGGAAATCGTCCCGCCATAAAGTTGGCCATAGACCTGCCCATCCTTGTTAAAAACTGCAGATCCGCTACTCCCGCCCTCCGTCATCCCTTGGGTGTAGTCAATCTCCAGAAAGGTCCCCGTGGAGGCATCAGCAACCGAACAGGTAAAGTTTGAAACTCCAGCCGCCACGCAGATCTGGAATTTGTTGAAGGATCCGAAACTTATTTTTTGAAGGTCGCCTTGAGGGTTGTGTAGCCCGGTTGCAGCCTGCCCAAAGAGGGGCGTCGAGGCAGTCCAACCGGCATAGTAAACGCCACCGGGTGGTGGGTAATTCAATCGTAGGAAGGAGGTATCTGTGGTCGCCGAATTATAAAGAAGGGTTGCACCCGGATAGATGGTTTGCCGGCCGTAATATGGAACCCCACTATTACAGGACGAGGCATGGTAGAACCACCAGGTCTGAAGCGATGAAGCAGTGCTCTGATTGGAGATACAGTGATTGGCAGTCAAAAAGTAAGGGGTAAAGGTTACGTCAATATCGTTTAGAAGGGTCCCCGTGCACACGAAGGTCCCCTCCGGTTTGGTGTAAACCATCTGACCTACCGCATTGCTGGTTGTCGTCGACCAGTTCGGATAGCACATCACATCGAGATTACAGGCCGCCGCTGCCCGAGGAAGCGACGCCGCAAGATCACTAGAGGGCTCAACAAAAAGGTGCGAAATGATGGGGGTGCTGATAACGACCGAATCAAGGGGAGTTCCATTGGGTAGAACAATTTCAATGCCGATGGTTTCCCCCAGAATCACCGGAGACCAATAAATACCGGCCACCTCCTCGGCATCACCAGCCTCAAGATTGACTGCAATGGTCTCGGAGATGGCCTTTCCTGATACTTCCTGAATCTCAGACGCATCATATCCAAAGAAACGGACGTCCGCCCCGGCTGGAATTAAGGAGGCCTTGATACCCATTCGAAGAGCTCGCGCGCCCGGCGATCGAATCGCTAACTGACCCACCCATTCCCCGCTGGGCAATGCCATCCAGTAAAGGCGCCTCTGGGTTTCGATGGGATCATCAACAACAGGAACATCCCGCATAAAGCCGATTTTTATGGGCCCGCCAGGATCACCGACCGATTGCGCCCGAGCTGCGGTGGCACTCAAAGGCTCTAGATCAATGCGCCGAGAACCTAAAGCAGCGCCTGGATCTCCTAAGAGCTTTACCGGCTCGGTATGTGCCTTCAGGGAGGGCCCTTTATAGGGCGCGCCATGGATGGCTAGTGGAAAACCCTCGGTTGGGAGAATGAAGGAGAAGGACATCAGGATCAGCACCGCCTGAAGGTGCTTCAAAATCGCACGAATGTTCATAAGACAGACCTCTCGTCTGAAATTGCCACGATGACTCGAACTTCGAACCTTTATTAAAACAAAAAAACGCTCGCTTCATCTATCGCATCAACACCAATAATGAGACCCCTTCAAAGCAGCCTTAGCGACCACATTCAAGCCAAAAGACTCACCGCCTTGATCTGAGCAAAAACATGCATACCGGGCGAAAGCTTCAGTTTCCCTAGAGAATAACGCGTGATTCTTGCCTTCAAACTAGTCTCCCCTATCGCCAAATGAACCATGACCTGATGGGGATCTTGGGTCGTGGTCACATCAGTGATCAGGACATCGATAATATTAAGAATGCTGGTCTCACTCGCTCTATTGAGCGTGAGACTGATATCGTTTGGTGAGACATTCAAACGGACCGGCGTCCCCACCGGCCGATCAATCAGGGGCGTTTTAATGCCCCCCCCTTGAAAGGACAGATCGGTCAGGCCACTCAAGCGATCGTGACCGGCGATGACGGAAAATAAGACCCCTCCCCATTCCCCTAAAGGATCGAAGGAGTGAGTCAGATCTGAAAGCACCGAGGCGATGGGCCCCTCCCTGGTGACTTGGCCCTGATCCATCTGAACCAGATGATCACCCAGCCGAGTCAGCTCTTCCAGTGCATGGGTCACATATAGGATGGGGATATTCAATTCGAGACGGAGCCTTTCAAGATAAGGCAAGATCTCGCCCTTCATCGGAAGATCGAGGGCCGCCAGAGGCTCATCCAAAAGGAGGATTTGAGGGCTCGTCAACAAGGCTCTTGCCAGCGCAATCCGCTGCTGCTCTCCACCCGATAGATGGCGGGGGTCTCGCTTGAGGAGGTGGCCGATTCCGAGAAGTTCAATCGCCTGATCCATTGTAATCCAGCGGGCTTCAGGGGAGACACGATGAAGCCCAAAGACCAGATTTTTCTCAACGGTCAAATGGGGAAAAAGGGCCGCATCCTGAAAAACGTAGCCAATAGGTCGACGATGACAAGGGAGATAAACCCCCCGATCATCATCCTGCCACACCTGATCCCCAACGACTAAAGAGCCTAAAGCTTCAGGCTCAAGCCCCGCCATACACCTTAGAAAAGTGGTTTTTCCAGAACCTGAGGCGCCAAAAATGATCGTCACACCCCGTGATGGGATGGTGACATCGAGCGCCAGCCGGAAATCACCCAAGGTTCGGTCAAAGCGTGCCTTGATCATCTGAATGGATAGCTCATGAGCGACGCAAAAGACCGCCCCGACCCACGCCAAAACCATACAAAAGCAGCAGCATGAAAAAGGCAAATGCCACCATCATCCCCGCCAGGGTATGGGCCTTGGGATAATCAAACGCCTCGACATAATCATAGATCTCAATCGAGACCAAACGGGTTTCTCCAGGAATGTTGCCCCCGACCATCAGAACAACGCCAAACTCCCCGATGGTGTGGGCAAAACCGGTGACCGCTGCGGTCAGGAATCCCCGCTTCGATAAAGGCAGGACGATCCTCCCAAAGGTGGCCCATGGTCCGGCCCTGAGACTTTGGGCGGCTTCCAACAGGCGAGGTTCAATACCGGCAAATGCATTTTGCAGAGGCTGAACGACAAAGGGGAGAGAATAGAGCATCGACGTCACCACCAGCCCAGAAAAAGTAAAGGGCAGACCTTGAAGTCCCAAGGCCTTGGTCAGGGCACCAATAGGCCCCGAAGGACCCATCGCCAGGAGCATGTAAAAACCGAGAACGGTCGGCGGCAAAAAGAGCGGAAGGACCACAAAGGCCTCGACCATGCCTTTCAGTGGCGATCTTGTTCTGACTAACCACCACGCCAAAGGGGTCCCAAGAAGAATTAAAAGGCCGGTGACGGTCGCAGACAACCTCAGGCTTAGGAAGATGGAGTCGATGGCTTCGGCATCAAGGGGGAGCATGAGGTTTAGGGATCTGCCAGGGGGTTCTCTTCAGAAAATCAAGATCGATAATCACCAAGGCGATGATCCAGATCAGGGCATCATAGGCATCAAACCATGCACCTTGATGAGCCCAGACCAGACTCAATCCGATAAGCGATAATAATACCCCTGCGCCCATCAGTTTGAACGCCAAGGGAAATCGACTGACTAATCGCGGAAGCCGGCTCTCACATTCAAGAAGAACAATGGCGATCAACCAAAGGACTGAATTCATCACATCAAGCCAAGCACTCTCCCGAATAAATCCCGCATAAGCTGTGGTGATCAATAGGATCGCCAGAAAGCGAAACGCTCGGTTTAAAGGGACCAAACGGACAGAGATCGGCTGATGGAGGTATCTTGCCTCAAGCTCAAAGGAAAAAAGCAGCCCGAGCCATGCGATCGAATCGAGCCCATCGTAAACCCGACCGGTGGTCACATAATAGGCCGAATTGAGAAGGAGAAGCCCTAGGATCATGAACTTTATCAAAACGCATCCTGCTCCCGAGCAGCCTCTTGACTGGCCCTCCAAAAAGGGGGAACCCCAACCATCCATGTTGTGCGTTTCGATTTCACCATTTTGAGGCATTAAGTCGGATAATGAGGGGCAATTGTAGCCGTCTCAAGGATTTAAAAACATGGTCGGAGCGACCCCGCATCCTTCTTTGAGACCCCCAACCAGAGATTTTTTATGCTCAAGATCAAGGCGTATGCCGCACAGAACGCAACATCCCCCCTAGCGCCTTTCCCCATCGTCCGTCGCCCGCCGGGTCCTAAGGATGTTGAAATCGACATTCATTACTGCGGCGTCTGCCACACCGACATCCATCAGGCTCGCAATGAATGGCATGGCACCACATACCCCTGCGTCCCAGGCCACGAAATCGTCGGTGTCGTGACCTCGGTAGGATCGTCAGTTCGTGGTTTCAAGGTGGGAGACAAAGCGGCCGTTGGCTGCATGGTCGGCGCTTGTGGTCATTGCGGGAGCTGCAAGGACGGTGAAGAGCAGTTTTGTGAACAGGGGCCCACCTGGACTTACAACAGCGAAGACAAGATGAACGGTGGAACCACCTTCGGCGGTTATTCAGAGCGGATCGTGGTGGATGAGGCCTTTGTTCTAAACCTCCCAGAAACCCTCGATCCTGCAGCCTCTGCCCCTCTCCTTTGCGCCGGAATCACCACCTACTCACCGCTCCGTTACTGGAACGTCAGATCTGGGCAAACGGTCGGTATCGTCGGACTTGGTGGCTTAGGCCATATGGCCATCAAGTTTGCTGCCGCCTTCGGTGCTGATGTGGTCCTGTTCACCACATCCCCTAAAAAAGCCGACGACGCGATCCGTCTTGGCGCCAAGGAGGTGGTGCTCTCGACCGACGAAAAAGCAATGAGCCAGCATCTCAACCGCTTTGATTTCATTCTAGATACCGTCTCCGCAGCGCATGACCTTAATCCTTATCTCAACCTTTTGAAAAGGAATGGCACCATGACACTGGTCGGTGTCCCGCCGGAGCCTTTCTCCATCGCGGCGCCACACCTCATCTTTGGCCGCCATCAACTTGCAGGATCATTGATCGGCGGTATCAAGGAGACCCAAGAGATGTTGAACTTTTGCGCCGATCACAACATCACCAGCGACATTGAACTGATTTCGATCGCGGATATCAATGAGGCTTATGAACGCATGTTAAGGAGTGATGTGAAGTATCGATTTGTAATCGATTTGGCCACGCTGACCTGATCACCGATCCATGAAAGACCTGCACCATCGACTTGAATTATTGTCACCGGCCAAAACGGCGGCGATTGGAGTGGCCGCTGTCAATCATGGTGCGGATGCCATCTATATTGGGGGGCCGAGCTTTGGTGCCCGCCATAACGCGAGCAATTCAGTCGCCGATATCGAGCGGCTCGTCCAGCATGCCCATCGCTATCACTCTCGCGTCTTCGTCACCCTCAACACCATTCTTCGGGATGACGAACTCGAACCCACCCGCCGTTTGGCTTTTGAGCTATACGAAGCGGGGGTGGATGCCCTGATCCTTCAGGATATGGGGTTGACGATGCTCGATCTGCCGCCCATTCAGCTCCACGCCAGCACCCAATGTGACATTAGAACCCCCGAAAAGGCGCGTTTCCTTCAGGATGTCGGTTTTTCACAAATTGTCCTGGCCCGCGAGCTTGATCTTCATCAGATCCGATCGATAGCCGAATCCATTGATCGTGCTGTCATCGAATACTTCATTCATGGTGCACTGTGTGTCGCCTATAGTGGCCAATGCTTTATTAGTCATGCCCATACCGGCAGGAGCGCCAATCGGGGCGATTGTTCACAAGCGTGTCGTCTTCCTTATGAGGTGAAGGACAGCGAAGGCCGCATCGTCGCGCATCAAAAACATGTCTTATCGGTCAAGGACAACGATCAAAGCGCCAACCTCAAGCTGCTGGTCGATGCCGGTGTTCGGAGCTTCAAAATTGAGGGACGCTATAAGGACCTGGCCTATGTCAAAAACATCACCAGCCACTACCGATCGCTCTTAGATCAGATCCTCGAGGAGAACCCCCTTCTCCAGAAAGCCTCCAGTGGCACCACCCGATTCTTTTTTGTGCCAGAACCTCAGCGAAGCTTCAATCGAGGCAGTACCGACTATTTCATCCATGGACGTCAGGAAGATATCGGCGCCTTTGACACGCCGCAATCAGCGGGCCTCCCTCTCGGTTGGGTTGAGAAGACCCGCGCCGATTCTTTTGATCTGGTGCTCAATGAGGGGACCGGCGCACTCAACAACGGCGATACACTGACCTACTACGATCTCCAAAAAGAGCTCAAAGGCTTTCGGGTTAACGTGGCTGAATCACTCGGTGAATCTCGTTGGCGCGCCTTTCCCAATGAACCTATGGCCGGGTTCAAGGATTTACGCCAAGGCGTTGAACTCTCAAGAAGCCGCGATATGGCCTTTGAACGTCTCATGGAGAGTGACCGAACGGCGGAGCGTCGGATTGCTCTCGATATGACCCTCAGTGAGACCGCCGAAGGGATCCTCTTGGAGCTTCAGGACGACGAGGGGCATCAGGTCGCCCTCGAGCACCGTCACGAACGACAGCCGGCCCGTGACCCGGCTCGCGCCGAATCAGCCCTCAGGGAGGCTCTAGGAAAGCTGGGTAACACCCTCTTTGAAGCACGCACCATCACCTTGAAACCCCTTAAAACAAACCCACTGGGATTCTGGCCCCCTTCCCTTTTAAACGAAATCCGCCGCCAAGGCATCGCAGCCCTCGAATCTTTAAGGGCAGACACCTTTGAGAGGCTGCCAAGGGCCATTCCCATCGAACCCCCTGCTCCCTACCCAGGTGACAGCCTCTCTTATTTGGCCAATGTGTATAACCATGAAGCTCAGCGCTTTTATTTGAAGCATGGGGTAGCGGTGGTTGAAGCCGCCTATGAAAGTCATGAGGCTCTAGGGGAGGTCAGCTTGATGATTACCAAGCATTGCGTCCGCTACTCACTGTCTCTTTGCCCAAAGCAAACCAAGGGGGTCACCGGCGTCCAGGGCACCATCCGAGCAGAACCCCTGGAGCTGATCAATGGCAAGGAAAAGCTGACCCTTGTATTTGACTGTAAACCCTGTGAAATGCATGTCATGGGTAAGATCAAGCGGCATGTCCTCAAAGAAATGAAAGCGGAGCCCATCACGTTTTATCGCTCCAAACCTCTGGGCGGGACCCCTTGAGGATCCACCTGGGTTGTGTTGGCTCTCGAAGAGGAGATCCTGGGATTAAGAATAAGATCGCAGGACACCCATCCCCTCGAGGCGATGCACAACGGGGTGCTGACCTCATGACCCCCCTCGAGATAGCCTTCATCCTTCGATCTGAAGGGTTCCCATGACCCTCATCCGCTATGAGGGCAAGACGTTTGAGGTGGGTCCTAAGGAGTCCCTTCTCGATAGCCTCAACGCCCAAGGCGCCGCCATCCCCTCATCCTGCCGAAGTGGCCTCTGTCAGACCTGTCTCATGCAGGCGCGATCGGGTGTCCCACCTGAATCTTCGCAATCAGGTCTTCAAGAGGCCCTCCGCCTCGAACACTATTTCCTCGCCTGCCTCTGTTATCCAGAAGAAGATCTTGAGGTATCCCTTCAAGGGGGAGCAAGGCCCCTGATTCCCGCCAGAGTGATTCGGCTCGAACGACTCAGTGAGACCATCAGGCTGGTCGCCTTGAAGCCTGAAGCACCGATGACATTCCGTGCGGGACAGTTTGTCCATCTCTTTCAAGAGAAAGAGATCTTTCGAAGTTATTCGATAGCGAGTATCCCTTCGGATGATGAGATTCACCTCCATGTAAAGCTTCAGCCTGATGGCGAGGTGAGTGGATGGGTCCATGAATCGCTGAAGGTCGATCAGATCATCCACCTCAGTGGCCCCTTGGGGCACTCTTTTTATGTGGGAGGCCAGCCTGAACAACCCTTACTTCTCATAGGAACAGGCGCCGGCCTCGCCCCCCTCTTCGGCATCCTCCGTGACGCGCTATCACAGGGGCACACAGGCCCCATCAAACTCTTTCATGGAAGCCGCCATCCACAAGAGCTATACCTCGGCCCGGAACTCCAGGAGCTATCGATCCACTCCAATCATTTTGAATATAGGGCCTGTGTCTCAGGCGATCAGGTGGCTCATCCATACGAAAGAGGCCGTGCCAGTGACCTGGCCTTTGAGGAACTGACCGATCTCAGGGGGTGGCGAATCTTTCTCTCAGGTCATCCGGCGATGGTTAAAGAAGCACAAATGACGGCCTTCCTTGCTGGAGCCTCTTTGCGGGATATCAGTATGGATCCCTTCACCTTCACCCAAGTGGGTTCAGAGGGGGGTTGATCCACCCCCCTGAGCGCCTTCATCGCAGCGTGGGGATCTTGAGGATCTCATGACAAACCGTGCTTGGGTCTAGATCTCTTCAGTGTCATCATATATAGACACGGTAAAAAGAGGAGTCAGAACGCGTGATGTGGCTAAAAATAGGCTGTGAAATGACCTTCGATGTGGAGGTGCCGACCCCTTTCATTTTTATGCTGCGGCCGCGTAATGGCTCCCAACAGTGGGTTGCAAGGGAATCCTATACTCTCAATCCCCATGTCCCCGTTTATGAATATACGGATGTTGCTGGCAACCTTTGCCAGCGCTTGGTGGCCCTACCTGGCGCATTTTCATTAAAAGTCAGTGCTGACATCCTCACCAGCGAAACGATTGACTTTGCCCCTGGGGCCCCTTTTGAGGCTGTGCCCTATCTGCCGGACGGCGTTTTGACCTACCTCCTGCCTTCACGCTACTGCGAGTCGGATCGCTTCATTGATTTAAGCCAAGAGATCGTCCTCGGCATCAACCCAGGCTATGACCAAGTAGCCAGATTAACGCAGTGGCTTCGAGAAACGATTCGATTTAACCCCAACTCCCCTCACTTTCAGATGTCGGCCGTCGAAGTCTTTCAGGCTGGCGAGGGCGTGTGCCGGGAGATTGCGCATCTTGGGATTGCTCTTTGCCGTAGCCTATGTATTCCAGCTCGCATGGTCGTTGGCTATCTTCATGGCCTTGAGCCCATGGATTTTCACGCTTGGTTTGAAGCTTATGTTGATGGTCGTTGGTATACCTTCGATCCGACCCAACCATCGCCCAGGGGAGGCCGTGTTGTCGTCGCTTATGGTCACGATGCAGCCGACGTGGCCATCTTTAATCAGTTTGGCCCGCCCCTTTATCCCCGGCAAATGACCGTGTGGGTCGAACCCTTAGCGAAACCACCAGAATGACTGAGGGCTTGCAAAAACCGGCGGTGTGGGGGCGACTTTTGCACAGTATCTTTTAAGTGACTGATTTTTGGTAAAGACTCAACCATAGATCAATGACTTACATATATATCTATATAAATCATCCACTTACAAAACACATCAAATACTGGTCATTCCAACAGAGGTCCCAGCACACCCCGCTTCCCACAGGACTGCCCACAGACTTATGCACAGAAATTGTGGATAAATCTAAAACCCCCAATGAGTCCTTACCCTTCGATGAATTCCCGAGCTTTTTCCTTTGTTGAATCCCCTGGTCAAAGGCGTAGCATCAAACCAAGGCTCCTCGGCCGCTCCAGGGATTGAGAAATGGGTTTAAAGGCTTGAGGCTACTGGGGCAGCGAAATAGGTAAGAAGGTGCCAAGAAAATTGATCAGAGTTTCCAGAATAATCTTGAACATGCCCTGCTCGAGCCGGGACAGATAATGCCAATCTTTTCTCAGCATTAACAGAAAAAGCGGCCGTAATAAGGCCTAGAGACAATACCGAAGCTCCAAATATACTCAAAGACTTCATAAAACCTCCTGACAATGTCACCGTTTATTAAGATTTTAGGGAAGCGCGATTAATGCGGTTATGAATCGGGTTTTAGTAGGATGGCCTGATATTGTCATAAAAATCGACAATAGGCCAAAAGTCAAGACCTCGATGTCGAAAAAAAGGCCGCTCTATCTTACGGCCTTGTCATGCAATGTCCTATCGAGCCGATTGGCATCAAGATCCAAATCACTAGGTCCTTGACGATGGATGTGGACGAGAGAATGGCATTAGGCAACTTCAGCGCCATTGAGCGGCTTAGCTAGATCGTCTGACCTTCAATCTGTGCATCTTCCATGCACCAGAATTACCATATCCAGCACCGGTGACCGAACTATCTGTCGGAGTTATTATTCCGCCCGTAGGACTTTCGCCAAAAGCGCATGAGCATGCAGCTAAAGGAACTCCATTTTGTGACTTCCCAGTCTTCGTACACACCATCGACCAACATTGACTAATCGCCTGTGACGATTGTCCTGAAAAGGTGCCCGACGTGAGCGTAGTAGGTTGGGGAGCGCATTCTTGTGCTATCGGTGCAGCACTTTCCCAATTGAGTGCCTCCTGAGGATAGGGACTGTTCAGCCCGTAGAGGCTATAGATATGGCCTTTGGGTGCCCGGCAACTGCTCCCCATTGTGTTTGAATTTAGGGCCGCAATTGAGGGGCCTTTCAGGATGGGACACATCACGATTGTTTCGGGGAAAAGCACCTAGTTTTATCTATGGTCATGACTTCTCTCCTCTTAAAAAATAATCTAATTTAGTAACTATTCTCATTTTGTAACATACATCCTTTTCATAAAGGCAAAAAGACGCCTATTGCCGATAAGACAACAACGACGGGCATTAAATTGTCTCTTGGGTTCAAGCTCATGTTTCTTCTCTTTTGGTAGGCTTTGAAATTCTAGCTAAGCACTCATTCATCCCTTTACCGGTTAATCCTGTTTTACGGCAAACATGCTGAGAACGCAAAGAACATTTTCTCGTGAGCTTTAACTCGGAGTGGAAAGCCCCTGCAAGAGGGCCAATCATTGAAGCGGACCTTTGAAAGACCGTACGCAACCGGATGCACCCGTGCTAACAAGCAGGCCGCAAACTATGAGACGCACTTTTTGAAAAAAACACCGGATCTCTGTGGCCTTTGGCCAGTGCAGTACTCGCTAAAAAGTGGCCGTCTTAATAGTAAGTTCTATGTGGATGGCTCGGCTGTCAAAATTCCTGACCGCATGATCAAGGGCTTAGTGCGTGACACCTCCTATCTCTGCTTGAAACTTCGCTGATGGTGTCGGGCGGCTCTAAGACTTGAGCCACATAGTCTGACAGCGGAGTTCTCATCGACCGCAGAAACTTATCTGTTAGGATGAATCACTAACTCCCGATCCGCTCGATCTCAATCGCTGTAAAAATGCACACACTAAAAGTAAGGCAAGTTCTCGAATTGATTTTGCTCTTCATTTTTTCGCTCGCAGCTCATGCTGTCGTTAAGTGCCCAACAGCGAGCACCACAAATAACGGTTTCGCACTTTGTGCCACAGCGCAGTGCTGGACACTCGACGGCGTCAGCTATTGCAAGTGCAACCTGATGAATGAAGAAAGCATTTCAGCCCCTTTCAACTACACTGAAGGTGGGACGATGAAGGACGTGTGCGACTTGCTTGTTCAGGGTGTAACCAATGGATTCACTATCAGCACTTATGCAACCCCTGTGACGGTATTGAAGAGCTATGATCCAGCGACCGGGGGTCAGGGTCCAGCGCAAGCTTTGTACACATGTAATGAGCCGGGTTATTCACTCAAGCCGGCTTATTCCGCGCAGTGTGACGGCGGCGTTTGCTTCACGAGCACTACAAACACTGACTTTCCAGGATTGGGGCACATTGGTAGCAGTGAAATTGTTTGCTCCTGCCCGCCCACACCCAATAAAAGAGCATTTCAGATCTCTGGGCCTTGGAGCTGTGCTCCGGGCGAAGCCAATCGAGGAAACAAGTGCTGCGACAAGAAGTTCTACACACAGTTTTGTGGTGTGCGTTCTATCAAAAAGACAGGGACTGTTATGGCGGTGGGCTCCACTGCCGGAGTTCCTGTGATTCTTTCAACGTTGCTCGATGGTCAGCCTCCATTGCTGAACAGTTGCAAATTTTGATTTGTTAGCCCAAAGCCTGTTTTGGCTGAGCACGCGGGTAAACGAGCGGCGGTCATTCAATCGTTGATCGAAACCGTCAAGCTGAACGGCGTCGATCCGGCGGCCTGGATGAGGGAGACTCTTCAGGAACTTCCCCTATGGCCGAACAAGAGAATCGATGAACTTCTGCCCATAGACGGATGGAGCCGGCAGAGGCTTAAGCTTCCCCCATGCTCCCCCAAAAAACTCAAGACAATAAAAAAGGCTAGGCATTTCTACCTAACCCTTTGATTTATGGTGGGCCGTGAAAGGCTCGAACTTTCGACCTATGGATTAAGAGAAAACTGGCGGATCACTTTCTCTAATATTTTCAATATATTACATCATATTTTTTTCGGTGTGTAGCAAAGTGTGTAAGCCTCCAACCTACTCAAATCACACGAAAAAGTAAGCGCAGCGTGAAACACCTGAAATTAACGCCCCAACAGCACCCCCACTGCCCTGCCGTTGCTTGAAGGCGCGGGACGCTATTACTGAATTTAAGTAACTTGGCGCCGACATCACAACGTCAAAACTTTTACGTTGAGAGCAGCATCTGGCTTACTGAAAGCAAGGGTTTAGATGGCGCACTTTTCAATAGGCTACCTACTGTTCGCCATCTTCACTCGAGGCTAATGACCGCAAGTCGAGCCCTTCAACTGCAGCATCGACCACATAACCAGACCTGAGTCTTTCATAAATTGCCCAGCAACCCTCACAACAGAAACGATCAGCCGTGTTAACAGTCTTTATGGTTAATCCGCAGAGTTTACAGCGCATCTCAAACTCATCTCCCATGCCATCCATACACAAAATGCAGCGCACCAATCAGACTAATTGACTGTCCCCGAAGCCTACAAATAGCAATACGTTCGGACCAACACCGTGCCACAGCAAGTCTTGGGCCACAGCATAAGCATCTGTTTACGCCTGGCTTTTGCCTATGCTGTTGGCTAGAGGATCTTAGGAATAAGTGATTTCACTGATTAAGGTGCGCCATATGCCGCACATGATCAGGCCAAAGTGTTACAGTTGTGCGAAGAGGAGGGCTGTACCCCTCACTTTGCCATCATCTCCACTAACAACTAGTGCGCGACCCGAAAACGGGAGTTCTTGATTGTCTGCCGATTTCATCTTTGTCGTAGGTGCTTTTTCATCCGGAACCACTGCTGTTACCGGGATGCTAATGAATCTTGGCGCAATTGCGTTCGGCCCGTTCGGCATAACAAACGACCCACGCACTCAAACCAGCCTTGAAAGCGTTGCCCTACAGCGCCTGTGTGACGATCTAGTCAGTGAAGATGTGCTTCAGATTTGGGAAGGAAAGCGACTTCAAATCGTACCCAAACTAGTAGGATTTAAAAGAGAGATTGATGCCATCATCTCGCAAAAAAGCGGCATTCAGGGCAAGCCTATCGTTTTCAAACGCGCAACAACCGCCCTTTTCCTAAAAGAAATTGATCTGATCTTCAAACCCAAGTTCATCTTCGTTTACAGAGACCTTGCTGAAATTGAGCGAACCAAGGTAAGAAGGGGTTGGGGCGAATGCCATGGTCAATCTGGGGCAAAAGTCATCAACTCTCATATGCGCTCATTTGCTTCCTCCTCTTATGATCCATTCACAGTTCGATTTGAGGACATTCGAAGAAATCCGAGAGCAATGGCGGAGGCAATGTCTAACGAGCTGGGCCTCAACCAGACTGAAGAAATGCTACAAGCCGCTTCAAACTGGATCACTGATCACAACAAGCGCTTCGGCATCGATCAAATACTAGCTCAGCACGATAGCTAGTAACTCCGAAGCAGACAGACCGAAAGGCGGGATGATCATCAATGAGCCGCTTGGGAACGCTAACGTCAAAACTTTTTACGTTGCCCCACATGCCATTACTCAATTTAAGTAATAGACCCAGCATTCACTGTAGCTATGCCCCTCATCACCGCAGGGCTTGGCTGTTTTGAGTAGCGACTTTCTGGCTGATTTGCACGTCACCCGAACCAAAACCGCTGATAGGCTTGGGCTGGACTGGTTGATTTTGCTGGGGTTGAGGCTGTTGTACAGGGGTGACTGAGTTTGGTTTAGGCATTGGAACAGGCTGGACAGGAACCGTTGACTGTCTTGTCGCCCGTTTCGTTTTTGCCTTTCGCTGCTTGGCTGCTTTTGCCTGCTGTTTTGCCTGAATCGCTATCGATGTCCAGACCTTATCGCTAATCAGTTTCCATAAAGCCATCTGTTCTTCAGCTGACGCAAATTCCACAAGGCGCATAAATCAAACATCTCCTGCTCATCCCTGATATTTACGCGCCCTGCCTGATTTTCGATGTTAAACCCTGAAAACCTGAAGTTAAGGTTTTTGATTCTGGCTTACTGCACTGGATATGGCCCGAACACGATTCTGCCTCCGGGCCCCGCCATCGACTGCGCCAGTGCTGTTGCCTGTATCGCATTGTCGGCATAAACGAAGGTGTGGACCATGCTCCTGCTGCCGTTGTTGATAATTTCAAGTCTCACGGTATATCTGTTCATCATGCCCCCTTCTTGAAGCCAGATCGAAGTGCACCCGATGCCTTTTCGATTTCAGCATCCAGTTCACCTGCCAGTACCGCATTCTTTACCGTGGTCAATGCTTCGATCAGGGCATTCAGGTCGGCCACTTCAACAGCGTTCTTGCCCTTGCCGAGCTCAATCACCTTGCTGCCATAGCGCACATGAAAGCAGTAGCCCCCAGTAGCACTGATCCAGAACCAAGGCCTTACTCGCTTAAATGTTTCGACTTGTACCTTCTGTCCGGTTGCTGGGTTTGTGGTTGACTTGATGATACGAGGAGTAAAGTTGGCGCCAGACTGTTTTGCCCTTGCCATGTCGATCTGCTCGTCCAGTTTTGACGCCAGTTTATTGCGCTGTCGCTGGACTCCGTTAACACGTGGCGCTTGGCTTGCGGTGACCAGTTTCAGTGTGTTCAAAATGCTCATTGCTCGTCCTCGGTCTTGTTGAATGAGCCACGAGCGTATTGTCGGATTCGGGATCTGGACAACCGAAATCTGCCAGCACCCTGCCCCTAATCCGTCAACAGAACCACATTTGCCAGCACTGATCTGCGGTTCGGCTAAATAAAAATGAAGGCACTTAAAGGCAACACAACTCCCCACACAGCAAGACGAAAAGCATGATGCGGGCATGTTGGACAGGCACTACAGACTGTTGATGTCCCGGGCTTGCGGGTTTAATCAAGCGGGTAACAATAAAAGCACTCCACGCAGCAGACGGAGGAGGACACCCAGCGACAACAGCGCACCTGCAGCTTCTACCCCTTCACCGGGATGCTGATCCGATATGCCTATATACAACGGATTTAGCTGCAGTAGAAAAACATTAAGGCTAAATGATCGGGACATTGCCATGACCGGCGCAATGCGTTCCCGAGCTTTCCTGCATGCGACAGCTTGTATGCAAGAAAGTACCGCTGGGTCGGGGTGCAAGCTCCGAGGATGACAGCAACGCGAGGTACCGCCCAACCGCCTCTGGATCGTTGTAAAGCTGAATGCGAAGGGGACTCACAGAAAGTCTTTTTTTACTTCCTCCGATTGCGGGGAAGTAATGTCTCAAGGATCTACAGAAAGATAAACAAATCCATTCAGCATCATTCACCTTCAGACAGCGAATGAATTTTATGAAAAGAACATCATGCTTGAGCTTTGTGAGTGATGAGAGCGACAGCGAGCAGCATCGAACAAAGTGAAAAGCTAGCAGAGTTGAGCGCAGCGAGACTCCGCTCATATATGCCCTGTCAGCCTTGAGACAAATGAAATGCTCTGGCACTAGGTTCAGGGTGTCGAAGGCGGACCGGTCCTTCCTATTCATATCGACTTGGTTTCATGATCGAACGCTGAGCGATTCCTCTTCTTCTCGCATCAACTACTCCTTTATCCCGAAGGAGATCACGAAGCAAGGGGTACCGAAACAAAATCACCAGCCCGACTTGATAAGTAGCTGACTGCAATTTTATACGCGGGCTATTTTTTCCCAGCAGGACCCACTTCGGGCGGCGCAGCACAAGACGCTACAGCAGACGATCTCGATTTCGGGCTGGTGCATGTAGCGAGTCGAGGGAATCCAGACGCTGCTGACGCTGACTGAACTTGTTGCTTGAGCAAACTCTTGAACACCCAGATTTCGATGCTGCAGGGCTAAATACGATCACTGCAGGAAATGTAAAAACCCTGCAGTGCCAGCGACTCAGCGTTCAATTTCATGGGGTTACGCAATTCTCATTTTCGGTTGTCCTCACAAGACCGTAGAAATTACGCTGTAAGTCGCTTTTTTATGCGGTACAGGAGGATTTAACGATGAAGAAAGCACGGATTTTGAGCAAGCAGGAGTTGAGGCGCGTACTGGACCACATTGCCACCCGCCCCCATTCTGCAAGAAACAGGGCTTTGATTTGCACGATGCGTTATGCAGGACTCAGGGCATGTGAAGCCGCTTCTCTCAAAATGAAAGATGTGCTCGATGCCCAGGGCGAAATCAAAATCGAAATCTACCTAACAGCCCAACAAACCAAGGGCAAATCAGGCAGATCCGTGCTCATCAATTCCAAATTATCTAAAGAGCTATCGACTTACTTGCAGGGCATGACGATCATCAGTCCCGAGCAAAGCCTGTGGCCCACCCAGAAAAATTCGATTCGCGGTTTCACTGCTAACGGCATTTCTGGATTTTTCTGTCGATTATTTAAGGAGGTGGGTCTCGAGGGCGTTTCAAGTCACGGTTTCAGGCGCGAATTCATCACCACGCTCGCCAACCACTCCATCGGCATCCACACCATCATGTCACTTTCAGGGCATCGTCGGCTTTCATCGGTTCAGGAGTACCTAAGCGTGACTGACGAGCAGAAGCGACGGGCCGTGGAGATGCTTTAAAAACCTGAACTTCAGGAAAGCTCAAATTCAAATCAGTTCACACTTCCATTTCGTTTGATCGTTGCCTAACCCATCCCAGTTGGCAGATGCGACCCAGTAATCCGTGGGCAGCACATCAATGTAAAACTGAAACCAATCACTATCGCCCCCAGCCAACGAAATGAAATGCGGAAGGCTGATGGAAAAAACCAAACCCTCATTATCACGCTGAAAGTGGTAGAGGTGCAGAGTGAAGCCCTTAGACTTCAGGTGCTCATTGATCTCTTCATGGAACTTTTGTACATCCGCGTTTTGAAACCAGTACGGGTCCGTAGGTAAATCTTCTGGACCACTAAAAAACGGAAATTGGGCTGCTGGGCCTTCTTGGGCTTTTTTCCAAAAAATGAAGTCTCTGACTGCCGCACGGATTTCAGCAATCAGCGTGTCGAACACTTGCCGCTCAATGAACATCGTGGACGCATCATCGTTCAAGTAGCTTGTCATGGCCCGTTATAACTTGAACTTGAATTACTGAACTTCAGGTTTTTGATTTTGGATTACGGATTCGGCTCATCGGCATCATCGAATTCCAAATCCATATCCACTTCCGGGTCATTGATAGCAGCCGGTGCAACTTGATCGAAAAGTGACTGGTATGCGTCAATCCTGTCCATCGGATTTTGAGCAGCAAACACATCCGCTATGGCATCCAATGTTGCCTCGAATTGTTCAGGGATATTTCGAATTGGTCCGAAGGCATCCTCATTTGCCCGCCTCATAGCATCAAGATAAACCCATGCATTGTGGTTCATGAGCATCATGTTGCTGAGTGAATCTAGCCTGTGCTTTTCAAACTCGTCATCACGACAAACGAGATGATGCATTTCGAGCATTTTGCCCAGTGGCGATGACGGCTCTGGGAAGAGCTGGGGATTATTTTGATCTGCATAATTCGAAGTCTGCTTAAGCGTCACCAACTTGATCGCCCAATCTTTTCTGTCATAACCCAGAGCCGGGGACACAGCATATTGATCGTGTCGTCCCCCACATTTAAACGGGGTTGCGCTATCGTAGGTGATTTGAATTCCCGGGTTTACGCTTCGTAGTTCACGCTGAATTGCTGTCAGGAAAATCGCCCACTTTGTTTGCGACATGCCCAGCACATGCAAAACATCCTGCCCCAGATCAAATGCATTGTCGTCACGCATCATCACCAAAGTCCGCAGCATGTCAGCTAAACCACCGAGCCAGCCTGCAGTTCCTGCCAGACTCCAACCGCCATCACGAAACCAGTTCACAGCCTGCCACCAACGCTGCGTATTGCTCCAGTTGCTACCTTGAACAACATTGAGCCAGCGAGTGTGCCCCTTCTTTATTTTTTGGATGAGCTGTAAGTTGCGGACTGTCATGTCCGTAAGCTGTTGCTCAGTGCAGTTGTGGAACGGTGATTTCGCCCCCCTGTTCGTCATCGCCCACAACGGCATATCGAGAGTCATCGCGTAATCTGCGTAACGATCCAGCCACTCGATAATCCAACGCTTTGCATCGTAGCTACCCTCCCAAGCACTTACAGCAGCGATCCCATGCATGCCCTCGAAGAACTCATAGCTCAAACCGCTCAGCGTACCTTTGCCGATTTGAAATCCGCCCGAATCACCAAGGAAAAATGATGTGTTAGGCGCCCGGCGGAACAGTGGCCCTCGCGTATCTTTGCCTACCGTGTAGCAACCGATTGAATGCAGGTAGTAGGGATAGTTCCACAATGCACTTTGCCCGGACCAGAATGCCAAATCCGCTATCGTGAAACCCTGCGGAACAGCACGCCCAACATCAAGCTGTCTATCAGTAAACGGCGCATAGGTTTCGTTGATTGCCGGGAGATAGATCGAGTAGTCGCCCGGGAAAGTGACATTGAAATCGTTGGTGTAGTTGAGTTGGATCATGCCCCTTACCTCAGCTCTTCGATTCTTTTCTCCAACGTCATCCAATCAAGGTCGTTAAGTTCAAAAGCTGGATCATCGTCGGGGTCTTGCGAAGGAAGCGGATCGATCGTTGTCATGGGGCTGTAGGGCTGGAAGTTCTCAAAGTTACGCTTGCCTTTCTCGTTACACGCAGGAATCCAACAATCGTAATTCGCTGCAGCAGTTTCAAAACGTAGATACACAGCATGGTTAGATACGGCGATAAACATGTCTCCCTGCAAGTTCAGTTCAGCAATCTGTGCGAGGACAAAGATGAAGTCCCGAGGCAGCACATAAATCTCGTGGATGCTGTCGCTGCTATTTCCAGCGTAGGCACCTGTGAGCAGATTGAACTCCTTGTAGCTTTCAAACTGCGAACCCGAGAACTCCCAGACAACAGTCAACACATTTCCTGAAAACCTTAACTTCAGGATTTTGTGTTCTGGACGCTTATGCTTTGGACCGAAACTTTTGATCCACGGCTGCAACATACGACCGTTTATTTCGCGTAAACCGCCAAGGTCCACGGTGCCCTGCCATGCTGAGCTAAATGAATTAGGCTTAAAGTCCACTTGCCACCGAGGGGCACCAAATGACTCGTAGAACGGAATCAAACTGAGTGGTGGATGATTGTAGTTGCTGATGTGAGCTTCAAGATTTGCATCCCAAGATTCCGTGTACAGATCCAGGGGCAGCTTATTCTTCAGCCTTACGGTGTGAGCTGCGATAAAGCCTTCAGGAACATCTCGGAAAACAGACTTATCGGGTGTCTTATAGAGATTGAATCGCCGCGCATTAAGCAGCTTGGTTTCGATCGATTGCCGGGTGCTTGTCTGCAGAAAAACGTCACCATCGTCTCGATTGATGATTTGGCTTTTGGGTTTAGCATGGATAACAACCGATGACTCCACGCCTGTATGACTCAATAAAAAACTCTGCTGCTCCGGACGATAAATGAGTCGACGATGTGAGGGTTCCTTAGCGTTTTTCTTGTCCGAAAACTCATCGCTAATCCTGCTCAGCTCCTTAAAGCGGGCTTCATCTTTTGCAATGACATAAGGGATATTGAGGATGTGGAGAGGCTCAAGAACAGCACGGACAGTCAATGGCAAAGCATCCAGATTTGTCATGTAGCTTTCCACACTCAAACTACTGATGAGCTTTGGATCTGCGCTGCTGCCGAGACAAACAACGCCCGATTCATCACGTTTAACAAGGACTACGCTGAAACCGCTTCTATCCAGAGTTGCGGGAAGTGAGCTTGGAATTGACGGAAAAGCAGCATTGCTGAAAAAGCTTTCGTACCCCTCCTTGAAGAGCGGCCTGAACTCGATGTCGTCAAGCTCAAAAAGCCCAACCTCAACATCATCGTCACTATCCAAGTCAGGCAAGCTCCACTTCTCCCTGACACCAGTTTTGCCGAAGTGCTGGACCAAATATCCAGATCGCTGTTCGTGATTTCGTTGCGACTTACGAGCTTTAGCACAGGGCGGAAATTGATACTGCGGAGGCTGTAGAAGATGATGTGATTTTGCTCGAAAACCGTGGGCAAATAGCTGGGATCGGACGACACCTCCCGCCACCACATGTACACCCGCGCCCACAACTTTGACTCAGCCTCACGAGTCAGTCGTTTGAACGCATTTATCGTCTCGTAGCTGGACTGCAACTTTTCCAGCGTTTCCGTTTTGGGGGCTTCGGTTTCGGTTTGAGCTTCTGGATTAGACATAAAAAGCTGAAGTTCAGGTTTTACTCAGAACGAAAGCTATCACACCCATCCAAGCAGCCGAATCATCATAATTAATGACGAAATCCCGGATAGAAGCAGGGTGCAGCAGTCAGATCGAAACGCAGCTAGGCGACGGTGCCTTTCTGATTGGCTTTTCGGTTTGGACTTTGAAAAACCTGAACTTCAGCTTTTTCCAATCCAAACTTTTACAGGGTGCTGAAACAAGAACAGGCGCCAAAGCGCCCGTTCTTAGTCATCAACGAAAGCCACCAATCAATAGCTGCGTTCGCGATGAAAATGCCATCCAACAACCGTCATCAGCATCAATGCCAGCAGCAACTGGGTCCATTCAGAAAGTGATGGGACTGCGACTGCGGCTGGGGCCAGAGAAATAGCCACCGTAACCTGCGAGGATGTTGCAGAAGCATAGCTAGAATCCGCCGCCTTGGTCGCCGTCACGACACAATTCCCTGCTCCCATCCCAGTCAAGGTTGCACCATTTAAAGTACACGGACCGCTGACAAGGTTGTAGGTCACAGCACCCGATCCACTTCCTCCGGTCGTACTGAGGGTGGACGTGCCGTTGACGTTGATACTGGTAGAACTAGGGACTACGACAAGGGTGGCTTGGGTGGCTAATACCACCGTCGCAACTTGCACTGCGCTGCCGCTGTTTCCGCCATTGGTGGTGGTTACTACCGCCGTGAGGCTGCCAGTTGTATTCGGCGGAGACATCAAATTAACAGTCAGCTGAATAGAAGTAGCGGCAGAAACACTCCCGACAGCACCGTTATTGAACACAACCGTGTTGTTGCCCACAGTCGTATCAAAATTGGTGCCGGTGATTGTCATCGAGGGGGCATTGATGGCAAGGTTTGCGGTTGACTGTGTGACTGTTGGCGGAGCAGCGGGCGTGACCGAATTACTGGCGGAAGAAGAGCCACCTGTGCCCGATGTGTTCGTGGCCGTAACCGTGAAGGTATAGGCGGTGCCATTGGTTAAACCTGTCACGGTGATGGGGCTTGAAGCGCCGGTGCCGGTTA
>RFVA01000034.1 GCA_009922685.1 Gammaproteobacteria bacterium
AGATAATCATAGGCATTTCAGAGCGGCTCTTTGAAACCGTTACACTGTTCCTATCCCTGTCGTTTGAAACCGTTTTTTTACATGAGGTCTCTCATATGACCCAAAAGATGATCGTTCCAGCCCTTCTGGCCATCACGTTGTTGACGTTAGGCTCCTCAGGCCATGCGGCCGATGGTGCGCTTCGCCTCCCGAATCATGTCCAATCGACAGCGATCAGTCAGGCCGTGAAGTTAGGCCCTATGGCCTCTAAGGATCGGCTCACGCTCTCGGTGGTGTTGCGATTAAAGGACCCTTTGGGTCTTGAGCAAAGGGTGGGTCGCCTCTCCAATCCAAAAGACCCTGACTATGGCCAGTATTTGACCCCCGGGACCTTTGCCGACCAATTTGCCCCTGGTGCCAACGAAGTGGCTCAGGTAACGGATTTTTTCAAGGAGCAGGGATTC
Source organism: Gammaproteobacteria bacterium (assembly GCA_009922685.1). Taxonomy (GTDB): domain Bacteria; phylum Pseudomonadota; class Gammaproteobacteria; order Methylococcales; family Methylococcaceae; genus UBA6136. The sequence continues at coordinate 444 of RFVA01000034.1, forward strand.
GACGTGGAGGAGGTGGCCTCGAACCGTCTCTTGGTGGTGGTGTCAGCACCGGCTTTGGTGATTGAAAAAGCCTTTGATCTTCGCCTTGATCGTTACCAAGGTGAGACCGGAACCTTCATCGCCAATGACCGGGCGCCTCTGGTTCCTGCCGCTTTGAGTCCTCTGATCCTCACCATTCAGGGCTTGGATGATGTGCATCACCGGATCTCTAGATCAACGCTCGGTGACGCTTCTTCAGAGCCAGGTCTTGGGCCCAAGGAGATGGCATCCCTTCATGGTCTAGAGACTCTGGCGATACCTTCTGGCCAGACGCTAGCCTTAATCGAGATGGCCGAGGTTGCTTTCGATGACATCGATCAGTACCAATCGGCCTTTGGCCTCCCCAAGACCCCCGTTGAATCGCGCAGGTTGGGTGATTTCAGGACCATAGACGCTAATCACCGTCTGCTGGCCAGTGGGGATGTCGAATTGGCTCTAGGTACAGCGCCAGGACTCGGCCGGATTCTTCTCTACCAAAGCCAAAATACGGATGCCGGCATGCTTTTAGGGATGAACCGAGCGGCTGCTGAGGGTCTTGCCCAAGTTGTGGTGAGTCCTCAGGGCCTTCCTGAGGCGGACCTTCTAAAAGATTGTGGGGGCTGTAGCCAGTTTCTTGAGGCGGAGAGCCAGATCCTTCAGGAAATGGCCGCCCAGGGCCAGTCCTTTGTCGCGGCCGCCGGTCATGTGGATGCTGGGAATCCCTCCAAGATCAGCTCCTCTGCCTCGGTGGATGATCCTGCAGCACAGCCTTATGCGATGGCGGTAGGTGGGACTCAGGGTCGTCCTTTAGGTTTAGAAGTGGTCTTGAATGATGGCCATGGCCTTGCTTCTGGGGGCGGCGTCAGTGGCTTTTGGCCGTTGCCGATGAATCAACAAGGCGTCTTGACCGCGATCTCTCAAAGCCAAAGGAATGTTCCTGATCTCGCGCTTCATGCTGATCCCGAAGCGGGTTATGCCATCGTGGCTGAAGGCGCTTGGAAAAAAGTCGGGGGCACCGGCTCTGCTGCGATCCTTTGGGGTGCTATCACGGCCCGGCTGAATGCAGAACGAGAGGCCCACCAGTTACCGCCTTTGGGGTATGGGAACCCGGCCCTTTGGCAGTTGAACCAAGACAAGGGACCTGATTCTGGATTGAAAGATATTACCCATGGAGGCAATGGCCGGTATGTCGCCGGTTTAGGCTATGACAATGTCTCGGGCTGGGGGGCGCCAGAGGGTCATCTCTTGGCGTTGGCTCTGTCAGGGAATACCTTGGCGGTGAAACCGTATCAGGCGAGGCCCAAGGTCATACCGACGGATAAATTGGTGATTACGGCCACGCCTTCCACCACGGTGGTCGAGCAAAAAGTCGCCTTGAGCACCATCGGCGGCGCCGGAACCGGAGCCGTGACCTACCAAATTACCCAACAAACGCCCAATCTTGAAGTTGCGACCCTCGAGCCGAACCTTTTTAAATGTGTGATTAGAAATAAGACTAATCTCGTCGGCCGATTTTCTGCGGGAACCTGCACCGTCGTCGCGATTAAAGCCGCAGATGGTACCTATCCCGAACAGACATCGGACCCCATCAATATCACGATCAATAAAGCCGACCAGCTGAAGTTGGTCATCGCCACGGACCCGAATCCGGTGCCCGTGGGTGCGACCACGTTCTTGTCTACGGTCGGTGGATCAGGCATCGGCAAACTGAATATGAAGGTGGTCAAACGGACGGGTTTCGCCCTTTGCCAAATCTTCAGTGGCATCCTCTGGTCATACGGTGGCGCCGGGACTTGTTCGGTCCAGGCATTCAAGGATGGCGATAACGCCTACAACTCGAATACCTCCAAGATCTTACTGATCAACACCAATTAGCCTTGAGCCCTCGACCCGATTCAGTGAGTCGAGTGTTACCGCCCTCGCTTGGATGCCCACCCCCCTTGGGTGGTTTTCTGACTTTTCCCCATGGAGAGACGACCCCATCATGAAATCCGGATTTGTTGCCATTGTCGGTCGTCCGAACGTCGGGAAGTCGACCTTGGTCAATCACTTGATTGGCCAAAAGATCTGTATCACCTCAAGGCGCCCGCAAACGACCCGGCACCGGATCTTCGGAATTAAGACGACGGAAGAAGGCCAGGCGGTCTTTGTGGATACGCCCGGTATTCATGCCAGTGAAAAAAGAGCGATGAATCGCTATCTTAATAAGGCCGCCGGTGCGGCCCTGGCTGATGTGCACTTGGTGGTCTGGGTCATTGATCGCCCCGCGTTTCTTTCCGAGGACGAATTGGTGTTGCAGCGCATTCAGCGCTCCGGAGCCCCGGTCATTCTCGCCATCAACAAGATTGATCGGTTGGAAGACAAGGATCTTCTCTTGCCCTTCCTGCAGGCGGCCGGTGAACAGCACGATTTTAGGGCGATGATTCCCCTCTCTGCCCTTCGTGGGGCGAACCTTCAAGAACTCGATCGGATGATTATGTCGCTGTTGCCGGAAGGGGACCTGATTTTTCCAGAGGATCAGGTTACAGACCGCTCGATGCGCTTCATGGCCGCTGAAATCATCCGGGAAAAGCTCATTCGCTCCCTGGGTCAGGAAGTCCCCCACGCCTTGACGGTTGAAATCGAGGAATATCAGCTCGAAGGCGATCTGACCCGGATTAGGGCACTGATTCTGGTTGAGCGCTCAGGTCAGAAAGCCATTGTGATTGGAAAAAAAGGCGATGGCCTCAAGAAGGTCGGTGAACGGGCCCGAATGGATCTTGAGAAGCTTCTCGAGGGTAAAGTCTTTCTCCAGCTCTGGGTGAAGGTCAAGGAGGGTTGGTCGGATGATGAGCGCGCACTCAAAAGTCTTGGGTATCAGGACTGATGCGCCGTGGCGGGACTAAGGCAGTCTGGACTGCTGGATGAAGGATTGGTGCTGCATCGTCGCGCCTACCTTGAAACCAGTCTTATGGTGGATGTATTTACCCGAGAGCACGGACGTTTTCGGCTGATTGCAAAGGGAGCGCGCCGGGGTCGCGGTCCCTTGATCCATGTGTTAAGACCCTTTGACCCGATCCGCTTATCCTTTACCGGCCGGGGGGAACTTAAGACGCTGACGGCAGCGGAATCGTTGGGATCCATGCCGCCCTTGCAAGGGAAAGCCCTCTTTTGTGGGTTTTATATCGCGGAACTCCTGATGCGTTTGTTACCGGCTGAAGATGCCCATCCCGATCTTTTTGAGCGGACCACCGCCTTGTTTCGGGGGTTCGGGGAGTCTGCCGCCCTTGATCAGCTCCTAAGACATTATGAGATAGCCCTCCTTGAAGACATGGGCTATGGCCTGAGACTCGATGAGGATGCGGAGGGCCTTTCCATCGATCCTCAGGGAGCCTACCTTTATGATCTAGAGAAAGGGGCGCTCAAGGTTCAAGCGGTGACCCCCCTGAGTGTGAGTGGGGCGACCCTTTTGGGTCTTGAAAAGGGGTCTTTGGAAGGGGATCGTGAGCGTCTTGAAGCCAAGCGGTTGATGCGAAGGATGGTGGATCATCTCTTGGACGGGCGGCCCCTTCGGAGTCGAGAATTGTTTCAATCATTGAAGCGGCGATAGTGTTTCAACGAATCAACGAAGGCATTGTTTTAAACTGTCGACCAGGTCATTTAAAGAAGAGGGATCTCCTCCCTCGAGGAGAATGAAAGCGATAATTTCGAGGTAAAGAATGAGCCGATCTCTGCCCATTTTGTTGGGAGTCAATATTGATCATGTCGCGACCGTTCGGGAAGCCCGGGGAACCCGGTTTCCGGAAGTCGTTCAGGCCGCGCTGGTGGCTGAGCAGGCGGGGGCTGATGGCATCACTGCCCATCTCCGGGAGGATCGCCGTCATATTCAAGATCGTGATATTGATCTCCTCTCAGGTCTCCTTGAAACCCGGCTGAACCTTGAAATGGCCGTCACCGATGAGATGGTGACCATCGCCTCAAGGGTGCGTCCTTTTGCCTGTTGTTTGGTTCCTGAGAAACGGGAGGAACTCACCACCGAGGGTGGGCTCGATGTCGTTGGTCAGTTTGAACGAATTCGATCGGCCTCTCAGAGGCTTTTAGAGGGGGGGACGGAAGTCTCGCTCTTCATTGATGCCGAGGCGCGCCAGATCGAGGCCGCAGTCAAGACCGGAGCCCCTGTCATCGAGCTTCATACGGGGCATTATGCCGATGCCTTAACCCCTGAGGCGCGTGACAGTGAACTGCAGCGCCTGTCTAACGCCGCCATCTTGGCCGCTCAGATGGGCCTTCGAGTTAACGCAGGTCATGGTCTAAACTACCACAACGTCGATGCCATCGCCCGCATACCCGTCATTCGAGAACTCAATATCGGTCATGCGATCATTGCGCGCGCGCTTTTTTCAGGACTCGATCAGGCGGTCCGAGAGATGAAGGCGCTCATGGTCACCGCAAGGGCTTCAATTGACCCTGGCTAGTCATTCTGCGATAGTTCTCGGCCCGAGAAACCTTTTTTGAGGATGCAGCAGGACTTTTCTTCACCTGCAACACATTGGCATGCCCACATCACGACAGGGAGAACAGGACACCGGCAGAGGCGCCCGGCAGCGACAGCTGTCCGGTAGACCCTGGCCGATAGCCACCACACCGTCTTTTACGATGGTGGCCTTGGGCCTTTTGCTGATGATGGCGATCGTCGCTCTGTTCTATCAGCTCCATGATGAACTGGGGATGTTGGAGTCAAAGCTTGCGAGCGTCAGCGGGGGGGAGCGGCTTGAGGCGATGAGCCAACAGATGGATGGTCTTCGGAATCGTCTTCACGGGCTCATGGCCGACTCGGTTGAAATCCGCCTCAAGGGGCTGGAGCGAAACCTTTCTTCAGGCCGCGTTACGGCGGACGACCTTCAACTCTTTGATGTCCTTCAGGCTGATATTAAAGCGCTGGAAGCTTATTCCAATCAACCTGGATCACCCGGTCTCAACGATGAAATGCGAGAGCATCCTCGCTATCAGGCCTCTGTTGCAGCGGCGGCGGGCTCTGATGTGCTGTTAACAAAAGCTGACATGTTGAAGGAAATCAGTCGGCTTAGAACCTTGCTCTATCTGTGTCTGACGGGTTTTGTGGCGAGTGGGGGTATTTTTGTCGGGCGTTATTGGTTGGGGGGACGAAGACCCACGGCCTTGCCGCCGCCAAAACTTCCTCGTCCCCCCTTGCTGACCCGCCGCCGCTCCGGCTGATCGCTCCTCCCCCCTCAGAGCCTCTGAAGTCCTTGGTAGAGGAGTTTCATGCCGCCCAAGGCGACGAGGATGGCAAAGAGGGTACGCAGTCTTTTCGTCGGCCACCGGTGAGCCAGAGAAGCCCCTAAAGGCGCGAAGGGAACGCTGGTGAGGCTGATGCCTATAACAGCCGGGAGATAAATGAGACCGAGACTCCCGGGGGGTAAGTTGATCCGATCAAGGCCCAGCGCCACGTAGGTGGCCGACCCTGCAAGAGCAATGGGAAATCCGAGCGCGGCTGACGTTCCGATGGCTCGATGGAGGGGGATCCCACAATGCATCAAATAAGGCACGCTCAACGTCCCCCCACCAATCCCGAGTAGCGATGAAAGCCCCCCAATGACGATCCCTTGATGAGCTTGAGGACGCCGCAGATGGGGTTTTTTAAGCGATTCTGTTGGAGGTTTTCGGACCATGCGATAGGCCACGATCAGAAGAAACCCGCCAAAAATCAATTTAAACCAGAGGGTTGGCAGCAAGTTGGCGGCCATGGCGCCGAAACTTGAACCGATCAAAAGTCCGGGTGATAACCGTTTCACGGTGGACCAATCAATCATCCCCGGCCGATGGTGCGCCCAAGAGGATGATACGGCGGTGAAAAGAATGGTGGTGAGGGAGCTTCCTACCGCCATCACCATGATGAGCTCTTCCTTAAACCCCAGCGCCGCGAAGTGCCAGACGAGAAAGGGGACGATCACAACCCCGCCGCCGATCCCGAGAAGGCCTGACAGCACGCCGGCGATAGCGCCAAAAAAAAACAATAACCCTAGTTCTGGGAGCATCATCATATTCAACACCTCCAAAGGGGGGGTGGCTAGCCCTGATTCAAGGAGGGCTTGGGTCACGAAGTGAGACGTCTGGTGAGATTCTATCGCGGGGATGAGGGCCTTAACGGGGTTGATGCTTTAATCCCAGCCACGATCGGATGATGTCAGGCCAAGCGGAAGCTCGGGCGATTAGCGCTTCACTGTCATCCAGCAGGGTAAAGACGGGGGGAATGACGATCAGGCTGAGAATCGTCGAGGTCACCAATCCTCCAAGGACCGCAAAGGCCATGGGGCTTCTGAAGGAGGGGTCGGCCTCACCGAGGCCGAGAGCGATGGGGAGCATCCCTGCGCCCATGGCGAGTGTCGTCATCACGACCGGGCGCGCCCGCTTACTGCATGCATCAATCAGTGCCGCGGTGCGGTCCATACCGAGATCCCGTTGGGCCATGATGGCGTACTCCACCAAGAGAATCGAATTCTTGACGGCGATACCCATGAGCATGACCAGTCCGATCAAGGACGGCATCGAGAAGGATTTGCCGGCAAGGAGGAGTGCCACGAAACCCCCACCAAAGGCCGTGGGTAGCGCTGCAAGGATGCTGATGGGTTGTAAGAGGTCCTTAAAGAGTAAGACCAGTACGACAAAAATACATAAGACCCCTGTGAGCATCGCAAGTCCAAAGCTTCCAAAGAGCTCGGCCATCATCTCGGCATCTCCAACATCTACGCGCTGAATCCCTAAAGGAAGATGTTGGAGGCTCGGGAGCTGACTGACCTTCGCCGTGACATCCCCGAGAGGCAACCCGGAAAGTTCGATCTCGAAATTGATGTTTTGGACGCGATCATAACGTCGAATCACCTGAGGGCCACTGGAGAGTTCCAGTGTTGCTACCTGACCAAGTAAAACCGATCCAACGGAAGGTTTGGTGGAGGGAATGGAGAGTCTCGACAGAACCTCAAGATTATCCCGTCCCCCTTCGTTTAATCGAACCATCACAGGAACCTGACGTCGGGGCAGATTCAGTTTTGGCAGTGACCAGGCATAATCCCCGAGGGTTGCAAGACGGAGCGTCTCTGAAAGAGCGGCTGCCGTCACGCCAAGATCTGCCGCCTTACCAAAGTCGGGATGCACGGCAATTTCGGGGCGGGTCAGGGCCGCGCTCGATGCGATGTTGCCAATTCCAGGAATCGTTCTAAGATCCCGCTCGACGGTTCTGGCTTCGCGAATCAACTGTTGGGGGTCCTCGCCGCTTAAGGTCAGGATGTATTTTTCACCGGAACCTCCAAGGCCCACCTTCGTTCTTGCTCCCGGCAGCTTTTCAAGACGTTGCCGGATCGCTTGTTCGATCACTTGCTTTCGAACCGAGCGCTGCTTTCGGCTGGCGAGGGTCACCGTGAGGGTCGCCTTCCGAACCTCAGCCTCAGAGGGTAAGGCCATCGGATCGCTCCCCGCGGCACCACCGCCAATGGTGGTGTAGACACGGCGGATCTCCGGAATGTCGATGATCAGCTGGCGTGCACGCTCGGCAAGCTCGCTGGTCTCGTCGATGGTCGCTCCAGGTGGGAGTTCGATAAAGACCTGAGTTTGCGGGTTGTCATCTTGGGGAATAAAGCCTTGGGGCAGAAGGGGAATCAGCAGCAACGATCCGATAAAGAAGAGTAAAGTGCCGGCGAGAGTCGTCCAGCGGTGCTCGAGAGCGGATCGGACCAGCTTGAGATAGCGCGGCATAAGCCAGCCAGCGGGCGCCTCAGGGGCTTGGTGATCCTTGAGGAGATAGGCCGCCATCATCGGTGTGAGGAGGCGAGCGACCAGGAGAGAAGCGAACACCGCCATCGCGGCGGTCCAGCCGAACTGCTTGAAAAATCGACCGACAATTCCGCTCATAAACGCGGTTGGGAGGAAGACGGCGATCAAGGCAAAAGTCGTTGCAATCACCGCAAGCCCAATCTCCTCGGCAGCCTCCATGGCGGCTTGATAGGGTGATTTTCCCATCCTGAGATGGCGCACAATGTTCTCGACCTCGACGATCGCATCGTCAACCAAAATGCCGACAACCAGAGAAAGGGCGAGGAGGGAAACGACGTTCAAGGTAAAGCCAAAAAGATACATCCCAATGAACGTTGGGATGGCGGATAAGGGGAGCGCCACGGCAGAGATGAAGGTGGCTCGAAAGTCCCTCAAAAAAAGCCAGACGACCACCACTGCGAGGGCAGCGCCTTCATAAAGGAGGGCCATCGAGGCATCAAATTCCTCTTGGACCGGTTCAACAAAGTTGAAGGCTTCGGTCAGCGTCAGGTCTTCATGCCGGGCTTGAATCTCGGTCAGTACCCGTCGAACCCCCTGGCCCACATCGATCTCGCTAGCGCCCCGGCTTCGGGTGATTTCGAATCCGACGACTTCTTGACCATTCAGTAATGAAAGGGTCCGGTGGGCGGCGACCGTATCCCTGATCTCCGCCAGCTGATCCAATTCGATGCGTCGCCCATCGGGAAGAACGATCGGTAGCTCACGAAATTCATTAGCGCTTGAGAGGTTTGCAAGGGTCCTGACGGGTTGCTCGCCGCCGCCAATTTCAGTGCGTCCGCCAGCCCCTTCCCGCTGGGTCAGGCGAAGCTGGCGCGAGACATCGGCGGTACTGATACCGAGTGATTGGAGCTTTAGAGGGTCCTCACGCTCCTTGGAGGTCACCGTATAGGCGAGAATGGGTGCGGCCACCACGTCGAGTTTGGTGACCAGAGGCTCCCGAAGGTCGCTTGGAAGATCTTGACGAACTTTAGAAACGGCCGAACGGGTGTCATCGAGCGCTTCTTCTAGGGATTTTTCAAGCCGAAACTCGAGGGTCACGGTCACACTGCCATCCTGAATTTGGGTGGTTGTATGGCGGAGCCCCTGAAGGGTAGCGACCGCGTTTTCAAGCGCTCTGGCCACCTCGGTCTCCAGTTGAGGCGGCGATGCGCCCGGGAGACTCGCAGAGATCGTCACCGTTGGAAAATCAAGATCCGGGAAGTTCTGAATCTTCATCACCTTGAAGCAGTAGAGTCCGCCAAGGGTCAATAAGACAAAGAGCATCAAGGCCGGCAGCGGGGTGCGAATGCAAGCGGATGAGATATTCATGGGACGATGGAGACCAGGTCACCATCGGCGAGGAAGGCACCCCCTTGAAGGACGAGAGGGGCATCAGGATGGATGCCCTCTAATACCTCAATGAGGTCCCCTTCCGTGCGACCGAGACGAAGCTTTATTTCCTCGACGTGGGCCATGCCGCCCGGGCCTTCAATGACTTTGAAGGCGTAGCTGAAGCCATCGCGGAGCGTGATCGCTGTCCTTGGTAAGGTGAGGGCGGAAGATTGCCCAAACAGGACACGGCCCTCAGCGAACATTCCAGGCTTGAAACCTTTGGTTGCGGCGCCTGGAAGATCCACATAGACGATACCAAATCGGCTTTCAGGGTCCAGTCCCGGACCGACCATTCGGACCACACCTTCGGTGGTTCCGATATCGGGCACCCTGACCTCGACTTTGGCGCCGATCTGAAGTCTCGGGATTTCAGATGCAATGACCTCGGCGCGCCATTCGAGGCGCTCCTGGCGAATGAGACGAAAGAGCTCCTCCCCGTCTTGGGTGACCTTGCCAAGCGTCGCGGCGCGTTTAGCGATGATCCCATCGTCATTGGCCCTTACTTGCGTATGCCGCATCCTTTGTTGCTGAATCTCGACCTGCGCCTTGGCCGATCGCATGCGCGCCTCGGCGGTTTTCTCGCTGGTCAGATATTGACCCGCCTGGAGTTGGCTTAAGGCCCCCTCGTTGATGATTTGACGAACCCTTCGAGCATTCTCGCGGGCCTCTTTAAGCATCGCGTTGGCTTCTAACAAGAGCGCCTCGCTATTGGCGAGATCCATCGCGACACGCTCTTGGTCAAAAACGGCGAGGACCTGACCTTTCCTGACCCGATCGCCGACCTCGGCGAGGATCTCAGCCAGACGAATGCCCCCAAGTTCCGAGCTGATAAAAGCTTCCTGCCAGGCAGCGATCGAACCATTGGCTGACAGCGTCAATGGGATGAGGGTCATGACCGGTCTGACCACGGCCACGGTTAAGGCGGCTCGTTGGGGTTGGTCTTGATCTTTCGAGGTTAATTTTTCAGGCGTTGTCATTGTCTGCCAGAGCAGGATTGCGCTTAAGATGATGGCGATGATCCCTGAGATGTTCAGGCGCCTTAGAAGATTCATCATGATGCGGCGCTCCTCAGGATTTTTGTCCGGTCAGGGGATTTTTAGGGTCATCGCGGAGCGGCAGGGCAGGTTGCTGTCCCTCAGGATCTTGCCAGCCACCCCCCGCGGCGCGGTAGAGTGCGATCCAGGCCGCTACCCGCTCTTGTTCAAGATCTGCCAGGGTCCTTCGAGCATTCAAGGCTTGCCGGCGCGCCTGCTCAAGCTCCAGAAGATTGCCAAATCCAGCCCGATAAAGCTGATCGGTCGCCCGAAAGTTTTGTTCATAGCCCTTGAGGGCATCGCTCGCGGTAGGCCAGCGCTCGGCAGCCGTCTTAAGGCGAATCAGCGCCACTTCAACCTCCTTGACCGCGGTTCGGACCGTCGACTGAAATCGGGTCTTGGCTGCCTCAAATTGAATCTGAGCCGCCTCGACATCGGCGAGACGTTTACCGGCATCAAAGATCGGCATGGTGAGGGTCGGGCCAAATGACCACGTATTCGCAAAATAGGTGCTCGCCATACTGGCACCCGCCGCATAAGGACTCAAGGCTGACATGCCGCTCACGCTTTGGAGTTGTGGCGTGATATTGCCCGTGAGACTTAAGCGGGGATAGCGCCGGGCTTCTTCAACACCAATGCGGGCGCTTGCCTCTGCAACCTGTTGTTCGGCGGCGGCCACATCAGGCCGCTGCAAGATGGTCTCGATCGGAAGGCCCTTGAGCTTAAAGGGGGGTGGGTCTGGAAGGTGGGCCAGCGATGAGGTTTTTGATGTTAGACGTGAGCGGACCTCTCCTTCCGAAAGGCCAGTCAGGGCAACCAGACCCTTGATCGAGCGATCACAAAGTCCTTGCTGACGCATCAGGTTTTCTTCGCTTTCTAAGAAGCTGGCTTTCGCAAGAGCAACCTCAGCAGGAGGACGAAGACCCACTTGGCCTGCGAGATCGACCAGCTTTGAGGACGCTTGCCGGGAGCGCGCATCTGTTTCGTTGATCTCCATCAGTAAGGCGCAATAACGAAAGTCGACATAGGCGTTGGCGACTTCAACCGCCAGCGCAACGCGGGCGTCATGCCAGTTCGCGTGACGCGATTCAAGTTGGCCTCTTGCCGCTTCCTTCTGGCGGGCGATCCCGCCAAAGAGGTCGACTTCCCAGTTGGCCTGAAGGCCGGCCTGATAGCGGGTCCAGTCGAAAGGGGGGGTCCCGAAGGTGGTGCGTGCCCGGAGCATATCGACCTGGGTATCAAGACGAGGCAGACCTTGAGCCTGGGCTGAGACCATCCCCGCCCTAGCTTCCTCGATGCGGGCTCTAGCCTCTGCCACAGAGGAACTCACCCTTTGCGCGGCCGAGAGGAAACGGGAGAGTTCTGGATCATTGAATTGCTGCCACCAGCCCTTCAGCTCATTGGGATTAGCCGCGTGAGCCTTGAGGGGTTCAAGCTGGGGTGCCTGCCATTTTTTGGAAGTTTCAGGCTCCGGTGCGACATAATCTGGGCCGACCGTCGTCAAGAGGCCGCCTGAGCATCCCTCGAGGAGCCCGATACTGGCTGGGATCAAGAGGCTCAAAAGGCATCGCCGCCCCTTTAGGGGTTTATCCAGCATCATGAATCGAGACTATAGCTTCAATGAGGTATGAATGAGTCTGGGGTGCACCAGCTCTGTTCTTTATGGCGGTGCAAGAGGAGGTCCATGAATCACCCGGGTCCGGAGGCCCTCTCCAAAAAAATGTGGGGGCTTAACGAGGGTGGATCATAGCATTCGGGATCTTGGCCAGTCGCCTCGTTCTCTCAGTCTCCGGGATATTTCTCGGAAGCGATCCTTTTTCCAAGGGGCTCCGAGAGGTCAAGGGTGAGGTCTAAGGTTAACTCTGTGTTATTTTTCTTGGCTATTACCATCAAGGTGAGGCGAGGCCTCCTGACAACGCAAAAAAGAATCGGATGCATCCATTACGATCGAAAGAGACTTCTTCTGGGACGAACCACCGCTTTAGTGTCGCTCCTATGCTCGATTGGACCGATCGGCATTGCCGCTATTTCCTTCGTCAGATCTCGCGGCAGGCTTTGCTCTATTCTGAGATGGTGACCACGGGTGCGGTCCTTCACGGGGACCGTGAGCGACTTCTCAGCTATACCCTGTGTGAAAAACCCCTGGCCCTTCAATTAGGGGGCTCTGAGGCCCTTGATCTTGCAGAGTGCGCAAGAATCGGCGAGGGTTTTGGCTATGATGAAATCAACCTGAATGTCGGATGCCCCAGTGATCGGGTGCAGCGGGGCCGTTTTGGGGCCTGCCTCATGGCCGAACCTCACACCGTGGCGGCGGGCGTCGAAGCCATGAAGGGGGCCGTCAAGATTCCTGTTACCGTCAAATCCCGGATCGGCATTGATGATCTTGATTCCTATGAAGCCCTTCAACGATTTGTAAAGGTCGTCTCGGATGCGGGCTGTTCGACCTTCATCGTGCATGCCCGGAAGGCCTGGCTTAAGGGTCTCTCGCCGAAGGAGAATCGGGAGATCCCGCCGCTTCGCTATGACGTCGTTGAGGCCCTGAAGGCCGATTTTCCAGCGTTGACCATCGTGCTGAATGGCGGGATTGAGACCCTCGATCAAGCGGCTTGTCACCTTCAGCGATTGGATGGGGTGATGCTCGGCCGGGCGGCTTACCATAATCCCTATCTTTTGGCAGAGGTCGATCAGCGCTTCTTCGGCGCGGATGAGCCACCCCCGACGCGCGAAGCGGTCGTTCATGCCATGTTGCCTTATATCGAGCAGCAGCTTTTAAAGGGTTCCCGTCTTCATGCGATCACCCGGCATATGCTTGGTCTCTATTACGCCCAGCCGGGTGGACGACTTTGGCGTCGCCATCTAGGCGAAGCCGCGACCCGGCCAAATGCGAGCGCCCTCGACGTCGAAGCGCTTTTAAACGAAGCTAGGACCCAGTCCGCTGAGCGCTCGCGGTATACTGAGGCGCTTGAACTGGAGGCTGAACCTTTATGCAAAACACAGTAATGGAAGACCTGTTTTCCCGGCTCATCACCGAGATTGGTGAGGATGTTGGGAGAGAAGGGCTGGTGGATACGCCGAAGCGCGCGGCCTCAGCCTTCCGATTTCTTAATAATGGCTACCAACGGAACCTTGAGGATGTGCTCAATAAGGCCGTCTTTGAGGCGGACACCGAAGATATGGTGATCGTTAAGGATATCGAGCTTTATTCACTGTGCGAACATCACCTGTTGCCTTTTATCGGAAAATGTCACGTGGCCTATCTCCCTCAAGGGAAGGTCATTGGACTTTCGAAGGTGGCCCGGATTGTTGACATGTTCGCACGGCGCCTCCAGATCCAAGAGCGGCTGACCAATCAGATCGCAATGGCTCTCCAAACCGCGATCAACCCAGCAGGTGTTGCCGTGGTGATTGAGGCGAAGCATCTTTGTATGATGATGCGGGGTGTCGAGAAGCAGAATTCCGTGATGACCACCTCCTCCATGCTGGGTCTTTTCAGGGATAAGATCAGCACCCGCTCTGAATTTCTAGATCTGATCAATCGGAAATAGCGGGCCTTTTGATGCGGTCGGGCTTGAACGGAACCCCTCGGCATTCAGTCAACCCCGAAACTCCCTGAGGCGACTTCATGCGGCAAGCCAGAAAGGGCGGAAAGAACCCCAGAAAGCCCAAGTCTTTCGGGCTCCTCTCGCTGTTTGCGCCCTTGTTTTGGTTCCTTCTGATCCTCGCCCCGTTCTTGGTGGCTGGGGGGGCGGCCTATTTGGCCTATCAGGACCGGGTGGTTCGCGAGCAGTTTGAGGGGAAACGCTGGGCGCTTCCTGCCAGAGTCTATGCCTCATCCGCCGAGATTTTTGTGGGATCTCCTTTTGATAGCGACAGTTTCGAATGGCTTTTAGGCCAGCTCAAGTTCCGAAAAGATGCGCAGTTATCCACTCAAGGCAGTTACTTAAGGCTTGGCGATGAGCTGGTCTTTAAAACGCGTGAATTTCAGTTTCCAGATCGTCATGAGCCGGCGAGGGAGATCAGGATCCAGTTTGCTGATCACCAAGTGATCCTCTTAGAGGCCATGGATACCGGCCAATCGCTGCCGCTGCTTCGTATGGAACCGCCCCAGATCGGCAGCTTCTACCCGGCTCGTCGCGAGGATCGGGTACTGATCAAACTCGAACAGACCCCTGAAACCCTACTGAACGCGCTCTTTGCCAGTGAGGACCATAATTTTTATGGGCATCATGGGGTCTCGGTGCGCGGTATCTTGAGGGCGGTCTATGTCAACCTTCGGGCTGGGGGGATCGTCCAAGGGGGCAGTACCTTGACCCAGCAGTTGGTCAAGAACTTCTATCTTTCTTCCGAAAGAACCTGGTGGCGAAAGCTCAATGAGATTGTCATGGCGATGATCTTAGATGCCCGTTATCCCAAGGAGGACATTCTTGAGGCGTACCTCAATGAGATCTATCTGGGTCAGGATGGATCAAGGGCTATTCATGGGTTTGGGCTAGCGAGTCAATATTACTTTGGGCGCTCTATCGAGGAACTGAAGCTACATCATATTGCCTTCCTGGTCGCCCTGGTCCGAGGACCCTCCTACTATGACCCCTATAAGACCCCGGAGCGGGTGCTAAAGCGCCGAGATTTGATTCTCGATGAAATGGTGAGTCAAGGCTTTATCTCACGAGAGGTCGCCGATGAGGCCCAATCCCATCCGCTCGATGTCGTCCTCGATCCCCATCAGTCGGTCAGTCGTTACCCGGCTTTCATGGACCTCCTCAGACGGCAGCTGGAAAAACAATATCGGCCGGAGGATCTGACCTCGGAAGGTCTCAGAATCTTTACGACCCTCGATGTCAATGCCCAGCACCAGTTGCAAAAAGCCATTGACGATCAGTTGCCAAAACTCGATCGGCGTCCCCAGAAATCGCCTCTCGAGGTCGCGGCCATTTTGACCCGTCGGGGGACGGGGGAAATTGCGGCGCTCGCCGGTGGGCGCAATGAGGAGTCTTCGGGATTCAACCGAGCGCTGGATGCCACCCGCCAGATTGGCTCACTTTTTAAGCCGGTGATTTATCTGGCGGCCCTTGAAGACGAGGGGCGCTATAACGTGTCGACGTTACTGGAAGATAGCCCGATCACGATTAAGCTTCCCGGCAGCCATTGGACGCCGAAAAATTATGATGGCAAAGAGCATGGGGCCGTCCCGATGTTTAGCGCGCTCGCGCATTCTTACAACTTGGCGACCGTCCGCTTAGGAATGGCCGTCGGTGTCCCCGAGGCGGCGACCATGCTGCGCCGATTGGGCGTCCAGCGTCCCGTTGAGACCGTGCCTTCACTCCTTCTCGGGACCGCCGCACTGTCGCCGATCGATGTGACGCAGATGTATCAGACGATCGCCAGTGATGGTTTTCTGACGCCGCTCAGAGCCATTCAAGAAGTTATCTCCCCAGAAGGAAAGACCCTCAAGCGCTTTGGGATTGATGTTCGCCAGTCGGTGCCTCAAGCCGCGGTTTATCAGCTCAATTCGATGCTGCGGGAGGTGTTTAGGCGGGGTACGGCAAAACCCGCCTTTGCCCAGATGCCGGCTAGCCTTCAACCCGCCGGCAAGACCGGCACAACGAATGAGCTTCGCGATAGCTGGTTTGCAGGCTTCACCGGCGATTATCTCGGAGTGGTCTGGATGGGCCGCGATGATAATCAGCCTGCGGGTCTGACGGGGGCCGAAGGC
The DNA here is from genome assembly GCA_009922685.1 of Gammaproteobacteria bacterium. Classification (GTDB taxonomy): domain Bacteria; phylum Pseudomonadota; class Gammaproteobacteria; order Methylococcales; family Methylococcaceae; genus UBA6136. Next base: position 16,407 of record RFVA01000034.1, read on the forward strand.
GCCTTGAAGGTGTGGTCAGCGACCATGAACGCGGTCAGCCGGGAGCCCCTTGAACTTGATCCGCCCGAGGAGATCGAGATGATCTGGGTCGATGGTGTCCGAGGTGGCCGGGCGGCCGAAGGGTGTCCTGGTGCGATTGAAATGCCGTTTATCCGAGGTCATGGCCCCGACCGGTCCTCCGGTTGTGGCCCTTCGGCGGAAAAGCATGAATAGAGACTATGGTGCGTTTTTAAGGAGGTGCATGGATGGCTGATCATTCTAAGGGACGCTCAATTCTGATCACCGGATGCTCCTCTGGCATCGGTCGCTGCTGCGCCCTCACCCTTAAGGCTCGCGGGTATCGGGTCTTTGCAACGGCAAGGCAGCCAAAGGATGTCGATCAACTCAAGCGGGAAGGCTTTGAAGCCACCGTCCTTGATCTTCGGTCGTCCGCCTCGATTCATCAAGCCGTTGATGAGGTCCTTGAAGCGACCGGTGGCCACCTCTATGGCCTTTTCAATAATGGAGCTTACGGTCAGCCTGGAGCTGTTGAGGATCTTCGCCGAGAGGTTCTTGAAGAGCAGTTTGCAACCAATCTCTTTGGGACCCACGAACTCACGGTGCGGGTGATCCCTTCAATGCGTCGCCAAGGTGAGGGACGGATTATTCAAAATAGCTCGGTCTTAGGCTTTGCGGCGATGCGTTATCGGGGGGCTTATAACGCCAGCAAATTTGCGCTAGAGGGACTAACGGACACCCTTCGTTTGGAATTGAAAGGAAGTGGGGTTGAGATCTCACTGGTGGAGCCTGGCCCGATCACCAGCCGCTTCAGGGATAATGCCTTTAGAGAGTACCTTAAACAGATTGATCGAGACGGCAGCGTTCATCAGGCAACCTATCAACAAATGGAGGCACGCCTTCAAAAGGAAGGTCCGGCCGTTCCCTTTACCCTCGGCCCTGAGGCGGTCGTTTCAAAGGTGATCCATGCCTTGGAATCGCGGCGTCCTAAGACCCGCTATCACGTGACCTTTCCTACCCGTCTTTTTGCCGTGCTGAAGCGTTTACTCCCGGATCGGGCGCTTGATGAACTTCTCGGCAGAGTCGGCTGAGACCTGTGAGAAAATAGCTCTCTTTGATTGCGAGGTTTCATGTCAGCTCCCCCACGCCATCTTGCCCTCTTTGTTGCTTTTTCCGGGACCGGAGGCGTGGAGCGGGTGACCCTTAATCTGCTCCAGGGTCTCGCGGCTCATGACGTTAGGGTCGATCTCCTGACCGTGGTTACCCGCCGGGGAACCCCACCGGTGGTTCCATGGCCGAATGTTCGGGTGATTGATCTTGGCGTCAAACACTCCCAGCACGCTATTCCGGCGCTGATTCGTTACCTCCAGAAGGAACAGCCTGAAGTATTGATGGTCGCTAAGGATCGTGCCGTTAGGACCGCCATTGTCGCTCACTGGCTCGCTCAGGTGCCCACCCGTCTGGTTGGTCAACTTCACATGAACATGACCGGGTTTTTGGCGAACAAACCGTTCTATCAGCGCTGGCTCCGAAAAGCCCCCATGAGGGTCTTATTTCCTTCGCTGGACTTGATTATCGGTGTCTCAGAAGGGGTGGCCGATGACACTCGGCTCGTCACCGGGGTTCAGGGGGAGAAGGTGATTGCCATCCGAAACCCTGTTATTACCCCTGAGCTCTTCAAAATGGCCGAGATTGCGCCCCAACATCCCTGGTTTAAGGAGGATATCCCCATTATTCTGGGGGCGGGGCGGCTGTCTCCTGAAAAGGACTTCCCGACCTTGATTCGGGCGTTTGGGCATCTTAGGAAGAGCCGAAAGGCGCGACTGATGATCATCGGGGAGGGCCCCTTGGAAGGAAAGCTCAAGTCATTGGCAGCGTCTTTGGGTCTTGAAGAAGACGTGGCTTTTCCAGGGTATGAGGCGAATCCTTTTGCCTATATGAAGCGGGCTGCCTTGTTTGTGATGTCCTCGGCCTGGGAAGGCTCCGGCAATGTCCTGGTCGAGGCCTTGGCTCTTGGCACTCCCGCTGTCTCAACCGACTGCCCTTATGGTCCCAGGGAAACCCTTGATGGAGGACGCTATGGGGCTTTAGTCCCCGTTGGAGATGACCTTGCGCTCTCAAAAGCGATGTTAAAGACCCTCGATGCACCGTTGCCTCCGGCCTTTTTAAGGGAGGCGGTGACGGATTTTACCATTGAGGCCAGTGCGCGCCACTACCTTGATGCGCTGTTGCCCCCCCTGGATGTCGAAGCCGCCGGATGACGACAGTCAAGGACATGGGATGGCTCAAGGTCGATGGGCTTTTGACCCTTGGCCTTTTGATCTTTTTGCTCTCGCTCCTGATGGGCCGCGGAACCTTCACCATCGGCCTGGTCTTGATCGGGCTTGGCGTCTTGCTCGGCGGGCTTTATCGCCAGGAGCTCTTCAATTGGACCCGGCCCCTTGGGGTTTTTATGGGTCTGATGACGGTATGGATCCTCCAAGGGTTCTTGATGGCGAGTGATTCGCCTGGCGATATGGTGGTGCCTCTGTTCGGATCGATGGTGGTAGTGGCGGGGATACTCCACTTGCCCCCCACACCTGGATCTAAGATCCGCTGGGAACCTTTGCTCACCGCCTGCCTGGTTTTTTTTGTAACGATTCACCTCACTTACGACGTCTTTTGGACGCGCTGGCCAAAATTTGGAAAATCGGCACTGTTCACCAATATTCACTATATAGCGCAATACGCCGTCTTCACTTTGCCGTTCCTGGTGATGGAAGCCTTGAGGACCCTCGGGCGGGTGCGTTGGCTGATGGTGCTGTTGATCTTGGGGGATCTTTGGTTATTGTTAGAGTCGAGGTCACGGCCGGGATATTTGAGCTTGATTGCCTCCGTCCTCGTTGTTCTACCCTACTTGGGACGTGGGCTTCGCTGGCAAAGTCTCGGTCTTTTGGTCGGGCTCCTTGGGATTCTCTATCTTTGCAATGTGGCTCATTTTCAGGAACGTATCAATGAGATGGCCCTCCATTTTTACGAGGATGAACGCGGTGAGATCTGGTTTGAATCGTGGCTTCTTCAAAGTAAAAGCACGCCGATGGAATGGCTTTTGGGGCATGGGCTTGGCCAGTTCGCCCATGATTACCAGATTGTTTCCCTCCTGAAACGGATCAAGCCTTATTGGGCGCCACATTGTTTTCTTTTCGAAATAATTTACAGTCATGGCCTTTTGGGTCTCATGGGGTTGCTGGTTGCTGGGGTGCTTTTTTTTCAACAATTACTCAAGGCTATCCGGATCTCGGTGGGGGACGACAGGACTATGGGGCTTCTCCTCCTTGCGATGGCCACCGCCCTGGTGGTCGATGGGTTCTTTACCATCCCCTTTTGGTCCCGCAACTTTCTCTACCCCATGAGTCTGGTGGTGGGTGCGAGCTTCCTTTACCTTCAGCGGCTCTGGGTCACTGACAAACCTCGGCTGCTCCATTGATGAATACCTTACCCCCGGTCACGCTGATCATTCCTAATTTCAATGGAGCGATGCTTCTCCTTGAGAATCTTCCCTCCGTCATGACTGCGCTGAAGGCTTATCCCGGTGGCGGCCGCATTGTGGTGGTGGATGATGGCTCCACGGATGAGAGCGTTGCGGTCGTTAGAGCCCACTTTTCAGAGGTAAGCCTCATCCAGCACGCTAAGAATCAGGGCTTCTCTGAAGCCGTGCATTCAGGGGTCCGGGCGGCGGCAACCGAAGCGCTGATCTTCCTCAATTCCGATGTGGTTCCGGAGGAAGATTTTATTTTGCCCCTGATCAAACGCCTCCAGATGCCTCAGGTCTTTTCTGTCCAGTCGGCTATTCGGGAAGAATCGGGACGCCTCCATCCCTATTGCCTGACCCGGTTTCGTTACCGTCTTGGGACCTTAAAGCGGCTACCGACACCGGAGCTCGGCCATGAGGGCTGGCTGTGTCTTTATGCTTCTGGGGGTTCGATGGCGGTTGTTCGGTCTAAATTTCTAGAGCTGGGGGGGTTTTTGCCGATCTACAAGCCGTTCTACTGGGAAGACTTTGATCTTGGGGTCAGGGCCTGGCGGCGGGGCTGGCAAAGTTGGCTTGAACCCGCCAGTATCGTATTGCACCAGGAGCGGGGTTCGATTCGGGATCATGTTAAGCATCAGCGCATTCGTTGGGCCCTTGAGCGCAACAAGCTGATTGCTGAGGGTATTCATCTCCCGCTAAGGGATCTTTTATGTTGGTGGCCCCCTCGGGTTTTGGGGCGGGCACTTTTAAGGACGCTGGGAGGTCATCTTGGATACTGGACCGGCCTTTTTAGCGCGCTCTCTTTGGGCGGTGAAATGAGCACCATCAGGCGATCCATCAAAGCGAGCGAACGGCTTTCTCTGAGGAAAGCGCTTCTTGAGATTCAGGCTCAAAATCGACCGCTTCTAGAGAGAGCGAGATCATGATGACGCTGTCGACGCCACTTTTATTGATTCGCGCGGGTCGGCGGGAAGATCAGTCAGCGATCTTGGCCTTGATCGCTGAGATCTTCGGCCAGGAGGAGGCTGAACGCGCTAGCCGGCGCTGGGACTGGCAATGGCACGAGGATCCAAGGCTCAAAACACCCGGTTATTCAGGCGTTGTGGCGGAGTGGGACGGCCAGCTGGTGGCGGCCATCGGCTGTATTCCCGCCGGCCTTTATCTTGAGGGGGTCCCGGTTGAGGCATTCTGGTTCGCCGATGCCTTGGCCCACTGGGGGTTGATCCGAAAGGCCATGCGCGCCGCTCGTAAGGCGGGCGGTAAACTCGCGGGGCCTGACCTTTCAAAAGGCGTCGTGGGCGCCCTCTTAAATGACCCAGCGGCCGGGGTTTACCAGCTTGGTAAACACTTAACCGACCCGATGGCCGTCGTCGCCTACAAGATTGGGTCAACGGATTTCTTAGGGACAGGGAGCTTTACCCGCCTCCTAACCTTTCGTCAGCCCATCAGCAAGGTTCTCGGGAAGCCCCTCGGCCTTTTTCTGGGGTGGTGGGCGGACTGGTTCATTCGGGGCCTCCCAAAGCCGACACGCGCTGTTCGAGTCCTTGAAGGCGATTTTGATGATCGCTTTGATGTCCTTTTTGAGAACGCGAGAAGGATCCATCCGGCCATTACCCGCCGCGATCGCGAGGTCCTCCAGTGGCGATATCGGCAGCACCCAGATACCGCTTATGAGGTGATGGTTGCAGAAGACGAAGGCGCGCTTGAAGGCTATCTCGTGGTCACAACCTTTCATCGACATGGCCAGCTGAGGGCGCATATTCTTGATCTTCTGGCGCGGGATGATGATCCTTTGGTACTGGATGCCTTGCTGGTTTTTGCGCTGCGCTCTCTTCGAAAGTCCGCTGTCCATCGGGTTGAATGCTATACCGGTGGCAAGGCGGTCGTCGCCGCTCTTCAGCGTTTAAAATTCAAGGAACGCTTCAAAGAGGGCAAGTCGATGTCAACGCTGGTTCGAAGAATTGAAGCGGATGAGCTTTACATTACCCGGGGGGATGGTGATGGCGGCTGATCGCGTGATGAGGGTCTTGAGGATCGCATGATTCAAGTTCTTCAAAAGCCGCTCCATCGTTTTTTTAGGCGCCGAAGCGATCTTGAGCGGGAGCCTTTTCAGTGGTATCTCCTTCTCGGGAGGGCTCCTTTAGAGACCCTTCGATCCCCCGATGTGTCGGCATTGACCCCAATCTATCCGCCTTCTGATCGCTTCTGGGCCGACCCTTTTCTGTGGCGTCAGGGCGGGGAGACGTTCGTCTTTTTTGAGGAATATCCTTTTGCAACGCGGCGTGGCCACATCAGTGCCATGGCCATTGATGCGTTTGGACAACCCTTAGGGGACTCAAAGCCACTCCTTCAGGAACCTTATCATCTGTCTTATCCCTACCTCTTTGCCTTTGGGGATGACCTTTATATGGTCCCTGAAAAGAAAGCGGTGCGTTGTGTGGATCTTTACCGCTGCACCCGATTCCCGGATCGATGGGAAAAGGTCAGAACCCTCTTCAAAGGGCCGAGAATGGTAGATTCGACGCTCTTTGAATATGAGGGACGTTGGTGGCTTTTCTGTTCGGTCAAGGGGCAGGGGATTCGTTACGATGAAAGCCTTTTTGCCTATTACACCGATCATCCCATTGAAGGGGATTGGTTGCCCCACCCCTTGAATCCTTTGGTTCGGGATTTTGCTCTTGGCCGCTCGGCAGGAAGGGTCATCAAGGATCCCGGCGGCCGTCTTTTAAGGCCTTCTCAGGATTGCACCGGGCATTATGGCGCCGGCCTTAATCTCAGTGAGATCATCACCCTGACCCCTTCGGCTTACGAGGAAAAGAGAATCTGGCATCGCCGGGGGGAGGAGACGCCAGGCGTTTTGGGGCTCCATCATCTCGATTGGCATGAGGGGCTTTTGGTCATGGATGCACAGCGCCAGAGACCAAAGGCTCAAGCCTTGGACTAAGCCATGTTTTTTGGAAACGATGCCATGCTCGGTGACCGGCTAAAGGGTCGCGACAATAACTTTAACTTGATGCGCTTCATAGCGGCGATAGCCGTCCTCATTGGGCACTGCTACCCCCTGGCGCTCGGAGTGGGGGCTGAAGAGCCTTTGAGTCACTCTCTGGGCCAAAGTCTCGGCGGCTTTGCCGTCGATACCTTCTTTATCATCAGTGGCTTTCTGGTGACCCAGAGCCTTCTTTATAGGGAGTCAGTGGGTGCCTTTCTTATCGCGCGGCTGCTGAGGATTTACCCGGGCCTCATCGTCATGGTGGTCTTGACGGTTTTTGTCCTTGGGCCCCTGGTGACGACGGTTTCTCTCCGGGAGTATCGGGAGGCACCCCTGACCTTGAGTTATCTCCTCAAATGTTCGACGCTGATCGGAGGGCTGCGCTTTCAGCTGCCGGGAGTCTTTGAGGGGAACCCTTTCGCGCTGAAGGTCAATGGCTCTCTCTGGACGATGCCCTATGAAGTCAAAATGTATCTCTGGTTGGTCGGTCTTTGGTGGGTGCTCGGCGTCCGCCCAAGCCTTCGGGGCCGACTGTTTGCCTTCGGGATTAAAGGCATCGCGCTCTATGCCGTCTTTATGGTTTCAAAGGCCCTCATCTGGGGTCACGAGGTCACGCCCTTTTTGAGACTCACCGCCGCCTTTTCTTTAGGATCGGCGATGTATCTCTTAAAGGACCGCATTCCGGTTTCTGGGGGGCTTTTGGTTCTGGCGCTAGCCTTTTTTGGGCTGTCGATGTTCCGAAAATCTCTCTTTATGTGGGTCTATCTCCCATTGATGCCCTATTTGGTCTTGTCGCTGGCCACCGTCCCTGGAGGTTTTATTCGCCGATTCAACCGGCTTGGGGATTATTCTTATGGGATTTATATCTACGCCTTTCCGATCCAGCAGACTCTTGCGATGGCCTATCCCGGAATCACCCCCGTTGAGATGATGCCCCTGGCCGCCGCCTTCAGTCTTCTCTTTGGGATCGTCTCTTGGCATCTTGTCGAATCCCCCTGTCTCCGTCTAAAACGTTCTCAAAGCCCGGCCCCTCATGGATCTTGAAAGCCCTTTGTCTTGCGGGGGGGTGGTGGCAAGTGGGACAATGCTTCGTTGATGGGGCCGATGAGGCCTTTGTGGACCCACGAGGGCGCGGTGATGCGCGCCGGTTATTGAGAGCGAATGATATGAATACACCCTGGATTGCACCTTCCATTCTTTCTGCCGACTTTGCCCGTCTCGGTGAAGAAGTCGCCCATGTCCTTAAGGCCGGTGCCGATGTGGTCCATTTTGATGTGATGGACAATCACTATGTGCCGAACCTGACCATTGGACCCTTAGTGTGTGAGGCCCTTAGGAAGTTTGGTGTCACCGCGCCGATCGATGTGCATTTGATGGTCAAGCCCGTGGACCGGATCATCCCTGATTTCGCTAAAGCCGGCGCCAGCTACATTACCTTCCATCCGGAAGCTTCAGAGCATGTCGATCGGACACTCGGGCTCATTAAGGAATCCGGCTGCAAAGCGGGCCTGGTCTTTAATCCAGCGTCTTCTCTTGAGGTGCTTCAATACACCCTCGATAAGGTGGATATGATTCTCCTGATGTCGGTCAATCCAGGGTTTGGTGGCCAGAAGTTTATTCCCTACGTGCTTGAAAAAGCGCGCGCTGTTAGCCAAATGATCCGAGCGTCGGGTCGTGATATCCGTCTTGAAATTGATGGCGGCGTCGGACCTCAAAATATCCGCGAGATCGCTGAAGCGGGGGTGGATACCTTTGTTGCAGGTTCCGCGATTTTTGGAGCTGCAAAGGACAGTGATCCGCATCGTTATGACACCATTATCAAGTCCTTGCGCGATGAACTGGCGAAGGCAGAACGACCCGAGGGCGGTGCCGGCTCATGTTGCGGCGGCGGCCATCACTAATCGCCTTTGATCTTGATGGCACGCTGGTCGACAGCGCGCCGGATATTGCCTATGCGGTTGATCAGATGCTGCTTCGTCTCGGCCTTGAGCCTCAGGGCGAAGAGCAGGTTCGGTGCTGGATCGGCCGGGGCATGGCCATGTTGGTTCGAAGGGCATTAACCGGGTGTCTTTGGCCCTTAGAGGATCCCCCGCAGATGGCCGAGGCGCAGGCGATTTTTATGGCGGTCTATCAGGACCACCTGGCGGAGCGCACGACCCTTTATGAGGGAGCGCTGCCCTGTCTTGAAGCGCTGAGGCTCGAATCCCTCCCCCTGGCCTTAGTCACCAATAAGCCGGCCCGATTCACTCATGCCCTGGTTAACGCGATGGGCCTTGAGGGTTTCTTTGATGTGGTCGCCTCCGGCGATGATTTTGCCCATCAAAAGCCACACCCAGAGCCACTTCTGAAAACCGCAGAGCGGATAGGGGTTGATCCTTTGAGAAGTCTGATGGTCGGCGACTCTCAGGCTGATGCTGAAGCGGCCCGCCAAGCTGGATTCATGTTGGCTTGTGTCCCTTATGGGTATCATGGCGGTGAGGGGGTGCTGCGCTTTGAACCGGATCTTCTTCTTGAAACCCTAGAAGACCTGCCGGGTCAGGTGTTATCCCTGCCGATAGGATCTCCTTGAGACCTTCATGAAGCCCGTACCCGACGATGATTTGATTCCAAAGGCAGATATTTCATGACACCCTCTGAATTTGAGACCTACCGGCAGCAAGGCTACAACCGGATCCCCGTGACCCGCGAGGTACTGGCAGATTTGGATACCCCGTTGAGTGCTTATCTCAAACTCGCCTCCTCCCCTTATTCCTATCTCTTTGAATCGGTCCACGGCGGCGA